>NZ_RJNS01000004.1:0-169180 GCF_003943905.1 Streptococcus mitis | reverse complement strand
AGTGTAGCGGTTATCACGTCGCCCTGTCACGGCGAAGATCGCGGGTTCGATTCCCGTCGGGACCGTAAGATAACGGAAGTTATTTTAGACTCGTTAGCTCAGTTGGTAGAGCAATTGACTTTTAATCAATGGGTCACTGGTTCGAGCCCAGTACGGGTCATATTTGCGGGTTTGGCGGAATTGGCAGACGCACCAGATTTAGGATCTGGCGCTTAACGGCGTGGGGGTTCAAGTCCCTTAACCCGCATAGTAGAAATTTGCCGGCTTAGCTCAGTTGGTAGAGCATCTGATTTGTAATCAGAGGGTCGCGTGTTCAAGTCATGTAGCCGGCATTAAAACTAGAAGAGGTCGATGCGAACGTAGTTCAGTGGTAGAACACCACCTTGCCAAGGTGGGGGTCGCGGGTTCGAATCCCGTCGTTCGCTTAGAGAGGCCGGGGTGGCGGAACTGGCAGACGCACAGGACTTAAAATCCTGCGATTGGAAACGATCGTACCGGTTCGATCCCGGTCCTCGGCATATAATAATGAGCACCCTTAGCTCAACTGGATAGAGTACCTGACTACGAATCAGGCGGTTAGAGGTTCGAATCCTCTAGGGTGCATTTTTTCTATTTAACTCGGGAAGTAGCTCAGCTTGGTAGAGTACTTGGTTTGGGACCAAGGTGTCGCAGGTTCGAATCCTGTCTTCCCGATTGATTTATTGACCAAGATACTTAAGTGAGTATCTTTTTTTGGTTATTTGTCAACTGTAGTGGATTACCAAAAAGTCATACTCTGGAGAGGACCAAATCAGTCCTCTCCTTTTTGATATTCAAAGCGACGAGATTTCTAGTTTTAAAATTGTCAAAGTTCCGAAAGCCAAAGATATTGCGTTTGATGAGTTTTATGAGATGATTAGTTGCTTCTAGTTTGGCTTTGGAATAGAGTGATTCAAGGGCAGTAATGATTTTTTCTTTGTCCTTGAGAAAGGTTTGAAAGACAGCCTGAAAGTGATTTCGAATAATCGCTTGTGTTCTGCATTCAAGGACAGTGATAATATTGAGATTCTTAAAGCCTTGTACGGATAAAACTCATTTTAAAGGCGTACTCGTCTCAGGACATAGTCTTATGAAGTCGACTAAAGTCATTGAGCTTCCGAATGACGGTTGAAGTTGAAATGGAAAGCTATCGGTCATAGAAGTTTTTTCAACTAGTTTTTGAGCAATGATAGCACTTGAAACGACGCTTTTTCAGAAGAATTCTGGTAGGCATACCAGTTGTTCCAAGGTAAGGATTTTTAGAAGATTTCTGGAAGTCATATTTCTTCATTTGACTTCCGCACTCAGGGCAAGACGGGACGTCATAGTCCAGTTTAGCGATGATTTCCTTGTGAGTATCCATATTGATGATATCTAGAATCTGGATATTAGGGTCTTTAATATCGAGTAGTTTTATGATAAAATGTAATGGTTCCATATGAATCTTTCTAATGATGGTTTGGTCGCTTTTCATTATAGAACTTATGGGACTTTTTTTCTACAACAAAATAGGCTCCATCATATCTATAGGGGATTTACCCACTACAAATATTATAGAGTCTGCAAACAACACCCCATGACTAGAAGATTCTTCTAATCATGGGGTGTTTTCTCTATAGGAGGGCTAGGTTATACTCTTCGAAAATCTCTTTGAACCACATCAGCTTCGCCTTGTCGTAGGTATATGACGCTGACTCCGTCAGTTCTATCCACAACCTCAAAGCTGTGCTTTGAGCAGCCTGCGGCTAGCTTTCTAGTTTACTCTTTGATTTTCATTGAGTGTTATTTCTTTTTCTTGTTTTTTATCAACCATCCAAGTCCGAGAAGGGCAAGGATACTGAATCCAGCAAGGGCAAGGAGGGATTTGCTCTCAGTTCCTGTGTTTGGAAGGAGGTTCTGAGAGTGAGCCTCTGCAGCAGTTTCTTGAGTTTCAGGATTGGCTGCTAGGTTTTGAGCTTGACCTTGTTCTGGTTCGACTTCCAAGCTAGAAAGGTCAAATTCTGGTTTTTCTTCCACAGCTGGAGCGACAATGGCACCACCTTGAGACAAGCGGAGAACGACAGCAGTGAGAGCGTTCAATTTCAAGCCTTTTTCAGTCCATTCGAGACCTTGAGGGTTAGCAATTCCTACTGGTCCTGCTTGGTTTTCATCTGCGAGAACTTCGGCCTTTCTCAAGTGAGCAAAGGCAGTTCCTAGAGTAAATTCACGAGCCTTATCATCCGCATTGACAAAGACAGCGTAGATATCTCCATTTGGAGCGGTGATTTGGTAGCCGATGGTCACATCTTCTTTTTCAACGCCATTTTGTCCTGGAACAGTAATGAGGTGGACGCGCTCTTTGATGTCTTGCAGACTCTTGAGTCGGAAGGCATCTGTCGATTGACGAAGGGCGATCAATCCTTTCATGTAGTCACGACTCTTGACATTTTCAGGATATGCTTTGCCATCTGTAGCCTTGGTCCAGTCAAACTTGTTGACAGCATCACTAGAGTCATAAGAGTCATGGATAAAGTAAGGATAGACAAATGGCTTGCCGTCTTTGTCACGTAACAAGTGAGACTTGTTTGGAACCTTATCTTCAGGAACAGGAGTCTTATAGGCTGGATCAAGGAATTGTTTGGTACGTCCGTATTCCTGACCAGAGTGGATAAAGGGAGTTCCTTGAGCAGTCAAGACCATGAGGTTTCCAAGTCGCAAACGGCGATGGATTTCAGCATAGTTCTCAGCCTTGCTTGGGTCTTTTTTGATAGACTGGGCAATGATGTCAAAGAGGGTCAAGTTATCATGGGCTGCGATATACTGGATAACATCTCCAGGGTTGTCTGCTTCAAAGTTAGTTGGTTGAGCAATCAGATTTTTAAAGATGGTATTGATATCGCGTTTTCCACCTGTGATAAAGGCAGGTTGACCTTCGTTTGGATAGCCAGACTTGAGGTTGTTACGGATGTCGTCTGAAAAGACAGCGACAGTATCTGTTTTCTTCATCCAATCTTGGTCAGCAGGTTGTACAGGCGTATTTTCATCACCAGTATAGGTTCTCCAGCCTTCACCTAGCATGATAAGATTTGGATTGAGGGCGCGTGCAGCTTTGTACGCTTCTTCGATAGAAGCCGCATCGTGGTCACCCATCATATCAAAGCGGAAACCATCTACTTTGTAAGTTTCAACTAGATACTTGATAGAGTCTACTAAGACACGCTTAGACATGTAGTGGGTAGTTCCCAAACGACCGCCTCCAAAGCTAGTACGAGGAGTTCCGTCTGCGTCCATAAAGTGGTAGTAGTTTGGCTCTAAGTCTTCAAAGATGTCGAGATTGGCAGTATGGTTGTAGACCACATCCAAGATAGCCCCCATGCCACGTTTATGGATTTCGTTGATGAGGTTTTTGAATTCTGCAATTCGTTTTTCTGGATCCTTAGGATCGCTTGAGTACATACCAGTCAAGGAGAAGTAGTTTTGAGGGTCATATCCCCAGTTGTAGTTGCTGTTGCTTGAAGCGTAGGCAGACAAACGTTCATGGTTTTTCAATTCATTGACAAAGTAGTAAGACAAGACTGGAAGGAGCTGGATGTGGGTCACACCCAAGTCTTTGAGATAGTCCAGTTTTTCGATAAAGGCTTCAAAGGTACCAAATGGCTTGGTCAAGTCTTTTGCGATCGCAGGATCCGAAGTGAAGTCACGTACATGAGCTTCATAGATAACGGCATCTTCACGTGATTTGAAGTTACGAATCTTTCCATAGGTCAAGTCTTGCGGACCTAACTTCGCTGGATCGACAAAGGCAGCTTTAGCGACCTTATGAGCGGCATCTGTTTTTGCTAGGTCACTGTTCCAAGCCGCTAATGATTTGGCATAAGGGTCAAGAACGAGGACAGTTTTACCTTGGCGCTCGATCTGGTAGTGGTAGTAATAGCCAGTGTAGTTGCTGATACCGAGACCAGAGTTTGCATCCAGAGTTTGTTTCCAGGTTCCTTTTTCTCCTTTTTCAAGGGCAACAGTTCCGACTACTTTTTCAGGATCTTTCTTGTCATATACGACAACGGAAACCTTATCAGCGCTTGGAGACCAGAGGGTGAGGTCAACAAGCTTGCCATCTTCTTTTAGAGTTGCGCCGAGTGGACCATCGTAACTGTAGGACTCATCCTTGAGGCGCCAGCTTGAACGTGTGGTAAAGCGGTCTGAATTGTAGCTGACAGTGTAAGGGTGTTGAGTGTCAGAGAAGTCGCCGATGTAGGTCACTTTTTTACCTGCCTCATCCACTTCCACGTCTGTGATAGCTACTTTATTCCCTTGGTAATCAGTGATGCTGGAGTGTTTGAGGATATCGTCTTTCTTAGCTCCAACGAGGGTAGAAAAACTGCTTTCGATACGAGATTTAGCCACGTGTTGGGCACCAGTCATACGGATATCGTGAACGTAGTAGGGGTTGGTGTAGATGGTTTCGTCATCATCTTTGAGGAAAATCTGACTGTGATTTTTTAGATCAGTGAATTTATAATCTTCTTTTCTGATTTTCACATCATCGCCTTTCTTGCTTTCGTCTAGTAATAAAAATCCAAATTCTCTTGCAGCTTCATTGAGTGGGATATCAATGTAACGGCCATATTTTCCAGTTGCGGTAAAGTCAGTACCGTCAGGCCATTCTCCACTGCTTGGGTTTTTGACATCGCCCCAATACCAGAGAGATTTTTTGTCATAGTTGCCATCTGTGCGGTAATAGTTGACACGGACAGTTCCTGCTGGTTGAGGGCGGTAGTTGTGTACCTTGTAGTTTTCATCTAGCCAAGCCTCGTTCATTTTTGGAGAGAGGCGCTCTACAGAACGGTCCCCTGTCAGGTTGTCCCCCTTGGTATTGTTGATAAGGAAGCTGACTTTCTTGGCTTGCTCATTTTTGAGTTTGACATCTAGATAATAGCCGTAGTCATCTTGCTTGGCATCCTTGAAGGACTTGGCTCCATTGGGCCAGTTTTCAGACGGTTTTTCAACATCGTCCCAAGTCCAAAGACCTTGAGAATCTTTGTTTTCTTCAGGGAGTTTTTTTACATGGATGCGGAAGTGGTTGTCTGCGATGGGTTCTTCAGAAGATGTGTCAGCTTGTGGTTTTTGATCTGATGTTGGCGTTGAAGTGCTGGCGTCTACTTTCTCTTCCTTGCTGTTAGCCTGGCTTGTAGTAGTATCTTCTGTTTTAGGTGTTTCTGGTACTGTAGTAGTTTCCGCAGCTGTAGCTTCCTTCTTAGAATCAAGGGAAGCGTTTGCATTCTTTTGTTCAGAAATAGGCGTTTCCTTTTGAGTTTGACTCGTTTCAGTCTCAGTAGGGGCCTTGGTCACAGCGCTGGTATTTTCCTGAGTTTGAGGAAGGTTTTCATTGGCCGAAATAGTTGGCATTGCAGCAGAAAGCAGGACAATGCTGGCACCAATGAGGACAGAACCAGTTCCGTTCTTCAAGGAACGGATACCATAAATCATTTTTTTCTCAGTTTGAGATGGGATCTTTTTCATCACAATTCTCCTTGTGTAGTTGTTCCCTATCAGTATAGCACGAGGTAAACATTAGTGCAAGCGTTTTCCTAACTTTTAAGAGAAAATATAATGCTTCATTCTCTTGAAATTTTAAAATAATATATAGGAAAAGATTGTTTAAAAAATAGTAAAAAAACCTTGAAAAATCTAGCTAAATAAGGTATAATAAGAATAATCATTTGTCGTAGGTTTTGTCTGAAATATTGTCCAGACAAGGCTCACAGCAGTTAAATCTTCTGAAAAAGTCAGATTTAGCTGCTCTTTTTGTGCTTTTTTTCAGGTTTTTGAGTGCTTGTAACAAAGATTTAAAGATTCTGAAAATTCGTCAAAGGGACATGGTGATAGGGGTTTAACAACCATTTGACGATAATCAATAGCCTGATGAAGCAGGCTTGGAACTTTATTTACAAAGGAGAATCATCTTGGCAGGACATGACGTTCAATACGGGAAACATCGTACCCGTCGTAGTTTTTCAAGAATCAAAGAAGTTCTTGACTTACCAAATTTGATTGAAATTCAAACTGATTCATTCAAGGATTTCCTAGACCACGGTCTTAAGGAAGTTTTTGAAGATGTATTGCCAATTTCAAACTTCACAGAAACTATGGAGTTGGAGTTTGTTGGCTATGAAATCAAGGAACCCAAATACACGCTCGAAGAAGCTCGTATCCACGATGCTAGCTACTCAGCACCTATTTTTGTAACCTTCCGCTTGATCAATAAGGAAACTGGCGAAATCAAGACCCAAGAAGTCTTCTTTGGGGATTTCCCAATCATGACAGAGATGGGAACATTCATCATCAACGGTGGTGAACGTATCATCGTATCTCAGTTGGTCCGTTCTCCGGGTGTTTATTTTAACGACAAGGTAGACAAAAACGGTAAAGTTGGCTACGGTTCAACTGTTATCCCTAACCGTGGAGCTTGGTTGGAACTTGAAAGCGACTCAAAAGACATCGCTTATACTCGTATCGACCGTACTCGTAAGATTCCATTTACGACCTTGGTTCGTGCGCTTGGTTTCTCTGGTGATGATGAAATCTTTGATATCTTTGGTGACAGCGAATTGGTTCGCAATACTGTTGAAAAAGATATCCACAAGAATCCAATGGACTCTCGTACAGACGAAGCCTTGAAAGAAATCTACGAACGCCTTCGTCCAGGTGAGCCTAAGACTGCTGAAAGCTCACGTAGCTTGCTTGTAGCACGTTTCTTTGATCCACGCCGCTACGATTTGGCAGCTGTTGGTCGTTACAAGATCAATAAAAAACTCAACGTTAAAACACGCTTGCTCAACCAAACCATTGCGGAGCCATTGGTAGACCCTGAAACTGGTGAAATCTTGGTAGAAGCTGGTACCGTTATGACTCGTAGCGTGATCGAGAGTATCGAGCACCACTTGGATGGCGACTTGAATAAGATCGTTTATATTCCAAACGATGCAGCTGTTCTGACAGAACCAGTTGTCCTTCAAAAATTCAAGGTTGTTGCCCCAACGGACCCAGACCGTGTTGTAACCATCATCGGAAATGCTAATCCAGACGACAAGGTTCGTGTTGTAACTCCTGCGGATATCCTTGCTGAAATGAGCTACTTCCTCAACTTGGCGGAAGGTATCGGCCGTGTGGATGATATCGACCACCTTGGGAACCGTCGTATCCGTGCAGTTGGTGAATTGCTTGCCAACCAAGTACGTCTTGGGCTTTCTCGTATGGAACGTAATGTTCGTGAACGTATGTCTGTTCAAGACAATGAAGTCTTGACACCACAACAAATCATCAATATCCGTCCTGTAACAGCTGCGGTTAAAGAATTCTTTGGTTCATCACAGTTGTCACAGTTCATGGACCAACACAACCCGCTTTCTGAGTTGTCTCACAAACGCCGTTTGTCAGCCTTGGGACCTGGTGGTTTGACTCGTGACCGTGCTGGATATGAAGTTCGTGACGTGCACTACACTCACTATGGTCGTATGTGTCCAATCGAAACACCTGAAGGACCTAACATCGGTTTGATTAATAACTTGTCATCTTACGGACACTTGAATAAGTATGGATTTGTTCAAACACCATACCGTAAGGTTGACCGTGAAACAGGTGTTGTGACCAATGAAATCGTTTGGTTGACAGCCGATGAAGAAGATGAATTTACTGTAGCGCAGGCTAACTCTCGTCTTAACGAGGACGGTACTTTTGCTGAGAAAGTTGTCATGGGACGTCACCAAGGGGTCAACCAAGAATATCCAGCAGAAGTGGTTGACTACATGGACGTGTCACCAAAACAGGTAGTTGCCGTTGCGACAGCATGTATTCCTTTCTTGGAAAACGATGACTCCAACCGAGCCCTCATGGGTGCCAACATGCAACGTCAGGCTGTGCCATTGATTAATCCAAAAGCACCTTACGTTGGTACTGGTATGGAATACCAAGCAGCTCATGATTCTGGAGCGGCTGTTATTGCTCAGTATGGAGGTAAAGTTACTTACGCAGATGCTGACAAGGTAGAAGTTCGTCGTGAAGATGGTTCACTAGATGTTTACCACATCCAAAAATTCCGTCGTTCAAACTCAGGTACTGCCTACAACCAACGCACTCTCGTTAAAGTTGGCGATGTTGTTGAAAAAGGCGATTTTATCGCTGACGGACCTTCTATGGAAAAAGGGGAAATGGCGCTTGGACAAAACCCAATCGTTGCCTACATGACTTGGGAAGGTTACAACTTCGAGGATGCCGTTATCATGAGCGAACGCTTGGTCAAAGACGATGTCTATACATCTGTCCACCTCGAAGAATATGAATCAGAAACGCGCGATACAAAGCTTGGACCTGAAGAAATTACTCGTGAAATTCCAAACGTTGGTGAAGATGCCCTTAAAGACCTTGACGAAATGGGTATTATCCGTATCGGTGCCGAGGTTAAAGAAGGGGACATCCTTGTAGGTAAAGTCACACCTAAGGGTGAGAAAGATCTCTCAGCTGAAGAACGTCTCTTGCACGCTATCTTCGGAGACAAGTCTCGTGAAGTGCGTGACACTTCTCTTCGTGTACCTCACGGTGCCGATGGTGTCGTTCGTGATGTTAAGATCTTTACGCGTGCAAATGGAGATGAGTTGCAATCAGGTGTTAACATGCTGGTTCGTGTCTACATCGCTCAAAAACGTAAGATCAAGGTCGGAGATAAGATGGCCGGACGTCACGGAAACAAAGGGGTTGTCTCTCGTATCGTCCCTGTAGAAGACATGCCTTACCTTCCAGACGGAACTCCAGTCGATATCATGTTGAACCCTCTTGGGGTACCATCACGTATGAATATCGGTCAGGTTATGGAACTCCACCTTGGTATGGCAGCCCGTACTCTTGGTATCCACATCGCAACACCAGTCTTTGACGGAGCAAGTTCTGAAGACCTTTGGGACACTGTTAAAGAAGCAGGTATGGATAGCGATGCTAAGACAATCCTTTACGATGGACGTACAGGTGAGCCTTTTGACAACCGTGTATCAGTTGGTGTCATGTACATGATCAAACTCCACCACATGGTTGATGATAAATTGCACGCGCGTTCAGTCGGACCATACTCAACCGTTACTCAACAACCACTCGGAGGTAAAGCTCAGTTTGGTGGACAACGTTTCGGTGAGATGGAAGTTTGGGCTCTTGAAGCCTACGGTGCGTCAAATGTCCTCCAAGAAATCTTGACTTACAAGTCTGACGATATCAACGGACGTTTGAAAGCTTATGAAGCTATTACAAAAGGAAAACCAATTCCAAAACCAGGTGTTCCAGAATCTTTCCGAGTTCTTGTAAAAGAATTGCAATCTCTTGGTCTTGACATGCGTGTCCTTGACGAAGATGACCAAGAAGTGGAACTTCGTGACTTGGATGAAGGAATGGACGAAGATGTCATCCACGTAGATGACCTTGAAAAAGCCCGCGAAAAAGCAGCCCAAGAGGCTAAAGCAGCCTTTGAAGCTGAAGAAGCTGAAAAAGCAACAAAAGCGGAAGCAACAGAAGAAGCTGCTGAACAAGAATAAGCAGTTCGCTTAGAATAGAAAGGGAAGAAATAGTGGTTGATGTAAATCGTTTTAAAAGTATGCAAATCACCCTAGCTTCTCCAAGCAAAGTCCGTTCATGGTCTTATGGAGAAGTCAAAAAACCTGAAACAATCAATTACCGTACCTTGAAACCAGAACGTGAAGGACTCTTTGACGAAGTCATCTTTGGTCCTACAAAGGACTGGGAATGTGCTTGTGGGAAGTACAAACGCATTCGCTACAGAGGGATTGTTTGTGACCGCTGTGGGGTTGAAGTAACGCGTACGAAAGTTCGTCGTGAGCGTATGGGGCACATCGAGTTGAAAGCTCCTGTATCTCACATCTGGTATTTCAAGGGGATTCCAAGCCGTATGGGCTTGACCCTTGATATGAGCCCTCGTGCCCTCGAGGAAGTTATCTATTTTGCGGCTTATGTGGTGATTGATCCTAAGGATACACCGCTTGAGCACAAGTCTATCATGACAGAGCGCGAATACCGTGAGCGCTTGCGTGAGTATGGCTATGGATCATTCGTTGCCAAGATGGGTGCCGAAGCTATCCAAGACCTTTTGAAACAAGTAGATCTTGAAAAAGAAATTACTGAACTCAAAGAAGAGTTGAAAACAGCTACTGGACAAAAACGTGTCAAAGCCATCCGCCGTTTGGATGTTTTGGATGCCTTTTACAAGTCTGGGAACAAACCTGAATGGATGATTCTCAACATCCTTCCGGTTATTCCACCAGACCTTCGTCCAATGTTGCAGTTGGATGGTGGCCGTTTTGCCTCATCTGACTTGAACGACCTTTACCGCCGTGTTATCAACCGTAACAACCGTTTGGCTCGTTTGCTTGAGTTGAATGCACCAGGTATCATCGTTCAAAATGAGAAGCGTATGCTTCAAGAAGCGGTTGACGCTTTGATTGATAATGGTCGTCGTGGTCGCCCGATCACAGGACCAGGTAGCCGTCCACTCAAATCATTGAGCCACATGCTTAAAGGGAAACAAGGACGCTTCCGTCAAAACTTGCTCGGTAAACGTGTTGACTTCTCAGGACGTTCCGTTATCGCCGTTGGTCCAACTCTTAAGATGTACCAATGTGGTGTGCCACGCGAAATGGCGATCGAGCTCTTTAAACCATTTGTTATGCGTGAAATCGTAGCTCGTGATATCGTGCAAAACGTTAAAGCAGCGAAACGCTTGGTAGAACGTGGAGATGAACGTATCTGGGATATCCTTGAAGAAGTAATCAAAGAACACCCAGTCCTTTTGAACCGCGCACCGACCCTTCACCGTTTGGGGATCCAAGCCTTCGAGCCAGTCTTGATTGATGGTAAGGCCCTTCGCTTACACCCGCTTGTCTGTGAAGCCTACAATGCCGACTTTGACGGGGACCAAATGGCCATCCACGTACCGCTTTCAGAAGAAGCTCAAGCAGAAGCTCGTATCTTGATGTTGGCTGCTGAGCATATCTTGAACCCGAAAGATGGTAAACCAGTTGTTACTCCATCTCAGGACATGGTTTTGGGTAACTACTACTTGACCATGGAAGAAGCTGGTCGTGAAGGTGAAGGAATGGTCTTCAAAGACCGTGATGAAGCTGTTATGGCTTACCGCAATGGCTATGTTCACCTCCACTCACGTGTTGGTATCGCAACAGACAGCCTCAACAAACCATGGACAGAAGAGCAAAAGCACAAGGTCTTGCTGACAACAGTTGGTAAAATTCTCTTCAATGACATCATGCCAGAGGGTCTGCCTTACTTGCAAGAACCAACAAATGCCAACTTAACAGAAGGTGTTCCAGCTAAATACTTCTTGCCACTAGGTGGAGATATCAAGGAAGCAATCAGCAATCTTGAACTCAACCCTCCATTCAAGAAGAAAAATCTTGGGAATATCATCGCTGAAATCTTCAAACGTTTCCGTACGACAGAAACTTCTGCCCTACTTGACCGCATGAAGAACCTCGGTTACCACCACTCAACTCTTGCAGGTTTGACAGTGGGTATTGCCGATATCCCAGTTGTTGAAGACAAGGCTGAAATCATCGAAGAATCACACAAACGTGTAGAACAAATCACCAAACAATTCCGTCGTGGTATGATCACAGACGACGAGCGCTACAACGCTGTTACAGCTGAATGGCGTGCAGCCCGTGAAAAATTGGAGAAACGTTTGGTTGCCAACCAAGATCCTAAGAACCCAATCGTTATGATGATGGACTCTGGAGCCCGTGGTAACATCTCAAACTTCTCACAGCTTGCCGGTATGCGTGGTCTGATGGCCGCTCCGAACGGACGTATCATGGAATTGCCAATCCTTTCAAACTTCCGCGAAGGTTTGTCAGTACTCGAAATGTTCTTCTCAACTCACGGTGCCCGTAAAGGTATGACCGATACGGCCCTTAAGACAGCCGACTCAGGTTACTTGACTCGTCGTTTGGTTGACGTTGCCCAAGATGTTATCATCCGTGAGGACGACTGTGGAACAGACCGTGGTCTCTTGATCCGTTCTATCGCAGAAGGAAAAGAGATGATCGAGTCTCTCGAAGAGCGTCTCAATGGTCGTTACACTAAGAAAACTGTTAAACATCCAGAAACTGGTGCAGTGATCATCGGTCCAAATGAGTTGATTACAGAAGACAAGGCGCGTGAAATTGTCAATGCTGGTGTGGAAGAAGTGACTATCCGTTCCGTATTTACATGTAACACTCGTCATGGAGTCTGCCGTCACTGTTACGGTATCAACTTGGCGACTGGTGATGCGGTTGAAGTTGGTGAAGCAGTTGGTACAATCGCTGCCCAATCTATCGGGGAACCTGGTACACAGCTTACCATGCGTACCTTCCACACGGGTGGGGTTGCCTCAAATACCGATATCACTCAGGGTCTTCCTCGTGTCCAAGAAATCTTTGAAGCCCGCAATCCTAAAGGGGAAGCGGTCATCACAGAAGTCAAAGGACAAGTTACAGCTATCGAAGAAGACGCGTCAACTCGTACCAAGAAAGTCTTTGTTAAGGGTGAAACTGGCGAAGGTGAGTACGTGGTTCCATTTACAGCACGTATGCGTGTCGAAGTTGGAGACCAAGTCTCTCGTGGTGCAGCTCTTACAGAAGGTTCTATCCAACCGAAACGTCTCCTTGCTGTTCGTGATGTCTTGTCAGTTGAAACCTACCTTCTTGGTGAAGTACAAAAAGTTTACCGTAGCCAAGGGGTAGAAATCGGTGACAAACACATCGAGGTAATGGTTCGTCAAATGATCCGTAAAGTTCGTGTCATGGATCCAGGTGACACAGATCTTCTTATGGGTACTCTCATGGACATCAACGACTTTACAGATGCCAACAAGGATGTTCTTATCGCAGGTGGAGTTCCAGCGACTGGTCGCCCAGTTCTTATGGGAATCACCAAAGCCTCACTTGAAACCAATAGTTTCTTGTCAGCGGCTTCCTTCCAGGAAACAACTCGTGTCCTTACAGATGCAGCCATCCGTGGTAAGAAAGATCATCTCCTTGGACTCAAGGAAAATGTTATCATCGGTAAGATCATCCCAGCTGGTACTGGTATGGCTCGCTACCGGAACCTTGAACCACAAGCTATCAATGAAGCAGAATATCTGGCTCCAGAACAAGAAGAGGCAGAACTTGCTCCTGTAGAGGAAGTTGTGGAAATCCAAGTTGAAGAAACAGTAGAATAAAAGCAAACAAGAGAACCTTTGGGTTCTCTTTTGTTTTACACTTCTGCCTATTGGGGTTAGGTGAGCACGACGCAATATCTCTCAAATCGCTTCAACTGTTTTTCATTTTTGTCAGTTGAGCGTCAAAATTGGACATTTGAGAAGAGAGGGGAATTTTTATCTTTCTCGCAGAGTATAATCATGTATACGAAGGGAGAACTGAAAATGATAAAATCAATTCGCATCTTATTGTTACTAGCTTTGATCCAGATTAGTTTGAGTAGCTGCTTGCTGTGGAAGGGAGCCATCTTAACCTTAAAGCAGTCAAGCGCCTATTTTCTAGTGTTTATCGTATTGGCATCAGGTCTGTGCGTGGGGATGAATTTCTTTTATACCCAAGATCAGGATGTCCATAGCATCTTAAACAGTCAGAAAAAAGTGAAACTATTTTATAGTATCTTGTTGGTCTTAAACCTAGCAGGTGTCTGTCTGGTATTGTCGGAGACTATTTTTACACAGACAGCTTTTCAGCAAGAGTTAGTAGATCTTTTCTTGCCCTCCTTCTTTTTCTTGTTTGGCATTGATTTACTTGTCTTTTTACCATTTGAAAAGTACAGCAGAGATTTGAAAAACACTCTCAATAAGAAAAAAACGGTTGCCCTGACGGTTCTGGCAACCTTGCTATTCTTGAGAAATCCAATAACAGTCTTATCCATTGTTTTTTATGTCGGTTTGGGATTCATTTTTGCTCGTTTTCTGTTTCCAAAATCTATGAGAAGGGAATTTTCTTTTTACGGGCACGTAATCCGAGATATTTTACTTGTTAGCGCCATGTGTATATTCTTCTAAAAACGCTTTTCTATCAATAAAAATTCCCTATTTTCCCAAATTTATTATAGTAAGTTTGTAAAGAAAATTCACACAAAAGAAAACTTTTTGGTATAATAGTAGCATGTACACAAAAAATGAAGAAGAGCTGATCGATCTGGGAGAACGCCTAGGGACCTTACTCCAAAAAAACGATGTTTTGATCTTGTCTGGAGAACTGGGTGCTGGTAAAACAACCTTTACAAAGGGTCTTGCCAAGGGCTTGGGGATTCGTCAGATGATCAAAAGTCCAACTTACACCATCGTGAGAGAGTATGAGGGTCGCCTTCCGCTCTACCACTTGGATGTCTATCGGATTGAGGGGGATGCTGATTCGATTGACTTGGATGAGTTTCTCTTTGGTGGTGGTGTGACCGTTATCGAGTGGGGACATCTTTTGGGTGAGGATTTGCCAGATTCCTACTTGGAGTTGGAACTCTTGAAAGAGGCTGAGGGTCGTCGCCTCTATTTTACCGCTCAGGGTCCTCGTGCTGAGGAATTGATTAAGGAGCTTCAAGATGGAGTATGAACTTTGTATTCGTGAGGCTGAAGCTCATGATGCAGCTGCTTTGGTTGCATTCTTGGATTTAGTTGGACAGGAGACAGATTTCACCAGTCTGGATGAAAATGGTATCCTGATGACAGAATCTGAAATGGCTCTTTTTATTGAAAAGCAAGCGACTTCAGATAACCAAATCACTCTCCTAGCCCTCCTGAATGATGAAATTGCAGGTATTTTGAACATCACGGCAGAGCAACGTATGCGGGTTCGTCATATTGGGGATATCTTTCTGGTCATCCAAAGGAAGTTTTGGAATCATGGCTTAGGAAGCATACTCCTTGAAGAGGGAATTGAGTGGGCTAAAACCAGTGGAGTTCTGCGTCGTTTGCAGCTCAGTGTACAAAAGCGCAACGAGGCGGCTATCCACCTCTATTCAAAATTTGGATTTGTTACAGAAGGCTTACAAGAAAGAGGAGCCTATTTAAAAGAAGGGATATTTTTAGATGTTTACCTGATGGGTAGACTGATAGATAAATGATAAGATGGTAAAAAAAATAATCGGAATGCTACTAGCTTTTCTAGCAGTAACGGCTTTAGGTATGGGTGCATATGCCTATACTATTTATTATCAAGGAACTGAAACCTTAAGTAAAAAAACTTATAAGAAAATTGGTGAAGAAACCAACGTGATTGAGGCGACAGAGCCTTTGACCATTCTCTTGATGGGGGTGGATACGGGAAATGTAGAACGTACAGACCCTTGGGCGGGGAATAGTGATTCCATGATTCTTTTGACAGTCAATCCGAAAACCAAGAAAACCACTATGATGAGTTTAGAACGGGATATTTTGACCAAGATTGAAACTGGAAATGGCCAAGTTCAGGAAGCAAAACTCAATGCTGCTTATGCCAATGGCGGTGCAGAGTTGGCTATTTCAACCATTCAAAAAATGATGAACATCCATATCGATCGCTATGTGATGGTCAACATGCAAGGACTCCAACAGCTAGTTGATGCAGTTGGGGGCATCACAGTAAATAACACACTCGGTTTCCCGATTTCGATTGCTGATCAGGAAGAATTTAATAAAATCTCGATTGGAGTCGGTGAGCAAACTTTGAATGGTGAGGAAGCCCTGGTCTATTCACGGATGCGTTATCAGGATCCTGAGGGAGACTATGGTCGCCAAAAACGTCAACGTGAAGTCATTCAAAAGATTATGGAAAAGGTCTTGAGTCTCAATAGTATCAGTCATTATCAAGCTATCTTAAAAGCGCTTAGTGATAATATGCAGACAAATGTTGATTTGTCTGCCTCCAGTATTCCACAACTACTTGGTTACCAAGATTCCTTTAAAAACATCGAAACTCATCAACTTCGTGGTGAAGATGCTGAGTTGCAAGGAATCTCTTATCAAATCGTAACGATGGAGCATATGCTGGAAATGCAAAATCTTTTGCGTCGTTCCCTAGGGAGAGAGGACGTAGTAGAGTTGGAGACCAACGCTGTTCTGTACGAGCATCTTTATGGTCGAACAGTGCCTTCAACAAATACTTTAGGCGAAGAATCCGAATAAAATGAAAAATCAAATCGTGGGACTTTCCTGCGATTTTTTCAAAAAAATTCGAATAGATAAGTAGGAGGAAACATGAAAGCAGAAATTATTGCTGTAGGAACGGAAATTTTGACAGGGCAGATCGTCAATACCAACGCCCAGTTTTTGTCAGAAAAGCTAGCAGAAATCGGAGTAGATGTCTACTTCCAAACAGCTGTCGGAGATAATGAAGCGCGTCTCATGTCCTTGCTAGAGATTGCGAGCTCGCGTAGCAGTCTAGTCATTTTGACAGGGGGCTTGGGGCCTACTGAGGATGATTTAACCAAACAAACGTTGGCGAAATTTTTGGGAAAAAACTTAGTGTTTGATCCTCAAGCGCAAGAGAAACTGGATGTCTTTTTTGCTCAAAGGCCAGACTATGCTCGAACACCGAATAATGAGCGCCAAGCCCAAATTGTAGAAGGGGCAACTCCACTGCCAAATGAGACAGGTTTAGCAGTAGGAGGGGTGTCGGAAGTGAATGGCGTGACCTACGTGGTCCTTCCGGGACCACCTAGTGAGTTGAAACCCATGGTCTTAAATCAGCTCTTACCTAAGTTAATGACTGGTGCTAAGTTGTACTCACGAGTGCTCCGTTTCTTTGGGATTGGTGAAAGTCAGTTGGTGACCATTTTGGCGGATTTGATTGACCATCAAACCGATCCGACTTTGGCGCCTTATGCCAAAACGGGAGAGGTGACCTTGCGCTTGTCTACAAAAGCAGTCAGTCAAGAAAAGGCTGATCAAGCATTGGACATCTTGGAAAATCAAATCTTGGGTCGCAAGACTTTTGAGGGAATTTCTTTACGAGACATCTGTTATGGATATGGGGAAGAAACCAGTCTAGCAAGTGTCGTTGTAGAAGAGCTAAAGAAGAGACAGAAAAGCATTACTGCGGCAGAAAGCTTGACGGCAGGTCTCTTTCAAGCGACATTAGCAGATTTTTCGGGCGTTTCAGCAATCTTTAATGGCGGTTTTGTCACTTACAGCCTAGAAGAAAAGTCCAAGATGTTGGATATTTCCGAGCAAGAGCTGAAAGAACACGGGGTCGTTTCAGAGTTTACGGCTAAAAAAATGGCAGAGCAGGCACGGCTCAAGACTCAGTCTGACTACGGAGTCAGTTTGACGGGTGTGGCTGGACCAGATAGCCTAGAGGGGCATCCAGCTGGGACAGTCTTTATCGGATTGGCACATGCAAAAGGGACAGAAGTTATCAAGGCTAATATCGCAGGGCGGAGCCGAGCAGATGTTCGTCAGATTGCGGTCATGCATGCCTTTAACCTAGTTCGCAAGGCTTTATTAAGTGACTAACTTTTGATATAATAGTAGACAGGTCTTAGGACTATTAGAATACAGGAGAATAGAATGGCGAAAAAACCAACAAAAAAATTAGATGAAATTGGGAAAAAATTTGGGGCTGACCGTGAAAAAGCATTGAACGATGCCCTGAAATTGATTGAGAAAGACTTTGGTAAAGGCTCAATTATGCGCTTGGGTGAGCGCGCGGAGCAAAAAGTTCAAGTGATGAGTTCAGGATCATTGGCTCTGGACATTGCCCTTGGTTCAGGTGGTTATCCTAAGGGACGTATCATCGAAATCTATGGACCGGAGTCATCTGGTAAGACAACGGTTGCCCTTCATGCGGTGGCGCAGGCGCAAAAAGAAGGTGGTATTGCAGCCTTTATCGATGCGGAACATGCGCTTGACCCAGCCTATGCAGCAGCCCTTGGTGTGAATATTGATGAGTTGCTTTTGTCACAACCAGACTCAGGGGAGCAAGGTCTTGAAATTGCTGGAAAATTGATTGACTCAGGTGCAGTTGACCTTGTCGTTATCGACTCAGTTGCTGCCCTTGTACCTCGTGCAGAAATTGATGGAGACATTGGAGACAGCCACGTTGGTTTGCAAGCTCGTATGATGAGCCAGGCCATGCGTAAACTTGGTGCTTCTATCAATAAAACCAAAACAATTGCCATCTTTATCAACCAGTTGCGTGAAAAAGTTGGGGTTATGTTTGGAAATCCAGAAACAACACCTGGTGGACGTGCTTTGAAATTCTACGCTTCAGTCCGTTTGGATGTTCGTGGAAGCACACAAATCAAGGGAACTGGTGACCAAAAAGATACCAATGTCGGTAAGGAAACCAAGATCAAGGTTGTCAAAAACAAGGTGGCTCCGCCATTTAAGGAAGCCTTCGTTGAAATCATGTACGGAGAAGGGATTTCTAAGACCGGTGAGCTTTTGAAGATTGCAAGTGATCTCGATATCATCAAAAAAGCAGGAGCTTGGTACTCTTACAAGGATGAAAAGATCGGTCAGGGTTCTGAAAATGCTAAGAAATACTTGGCAGATCACCCAGAAGTCTTTGATGAGATTGACCATCAAGTCCGTGTTCAATATGGTTTGATTGAAGATGAAGAAGGAACAACTCCTACTTCTGTCGCAGAAGATCTAGCACCTAACCAAGAAGTAACGCTTGACCTAGGCGATGGACTTGAAATCGAAATTGAAGAATAACATAAAAAGTAGCAGATAGGAACTGCTACTTTTTATGTTTATTTCAGATGAAAGAACTAATGATCACTAAAACGACGATATTCGATGTGAAAGTCAAAATAATGTTCATCCTGTAACTTTTGGAAGATGTCGCGATAGGCTTCTTCGTCAAAATGGTCGCCACGATAGAGGATTTCAAAACTCAAATCATCGTACGCTAGAAAAGCGTTGGCTGTTTTAAAGCCATTTTGGCGATAGAAATCCATGCGAGCCTTTCTCTGCTCCAAATTATCGCATTCTTCATCCAATCGCTCGACTTCCAGCAACATGGTTCGCTGGTAAAAATCTGTCAGCTTTTCGATGATTTCCTTTCCGTACCCATGGCTCCTCAAGTGGGGCATGATGGCAAAAAAGCTAATATAGAAGGCTTTTTGATTGGAGATGGAGAAGGCAAAGCCAACAAACTCTTCTTCGTTATAAAAGGCAAAAAAGTGCGCGTCATCTCGGTCCTGATAGCGCAAAAACTCAGAAAGAGGGACCCGTTCTTCCTCGGGGAAAGCTTCGTTATTTAGCTTTTCAACTTTATCAAGATCTGGAAACACATCGGTTATTAATTGACTGGTCAAACTCATAAGTGACCTCCTTTTTTTGATTATAGCAAATTGTCCCTCTGTAAGCAATTGATTTCAGGATTCGTTAAAGAATCTTGTTGCTCCTCTAGAAAGCTGATATAATAGCTTTATGAATAAGAAACGATCCGTGGACCTGATACATGGTCCTATTCTTCCTGCGCTGTTAAGCTTTGCCTTTCCAATCTTGCTGTCTAATATTTTCCAACAGCTTTATAATACAGCTGACGTCTTGATTGTTGGGCGTTTTCTTGGTCAAGATTCCTTGGCTGCAGTAGGGGCAACAACTGCCATTTTTGACTTGATTATAGGCTTTACTCTTGGTGTTGGTAATGGCATGGGGATTGTCATTGCTCGTTATTATGGAGCCCGTGATTTCACTAAAATCAAAGAAGCAGTTGCTGCAACCTGGATATTAGGAGGGCTTCTCAGTATTTTGGTCATGCTGATGGGATTTGTCGGTCTGTATCCACTCTTGCAGTATTTAGAGACACCTGTAGAAATCCTTCCCCAGTCCTATCAATATATTTCTATGATTGTGACCTGTGTAGGCGTCAGCTTCGCTTATAATCTCTTTGCAGGCTTGCTGCGGTCCATTGGTGATAGTCTAGCGGCTCTTGGATTTCTGATTTTTTCTGCCTTGGTCAATGTGGTGCTGGATTTGTATTTCATTACGCAACTGCATCTGGGAGTTCAATCTGCGGGCCTTGCTACCATTATTTCGCAAGGCTTGTCAGCGGTTCTTTGCTTTTTCTATATCCGTAAGAGTGTTCCAGAACTGCTCCCTCAACTCAAGCATTTTAAATGGAACAAGGCCTTGTACGCGGATCTTTTAGAACAAGGTTTGGCCATGGGTCTGATGAGTTCGATTGTGTCCATTGGTAGCGTGATTTTACAGTCTTCTGTTAATACTTTTGGAGCTGTGATTATTAGTGCACAAACAGCAGCTCGACGGATTATGGCCTTTGCTCTTCTTCCCATGACGGCTATTTCTTCTGCTATGACGACCTTTGCCTCTCAGAATCTTGGGGCCAAGCGACCAGACCGCATAGTCCAAGGTCTTGGTATTGGGAGTCGTTTGAGCATGTCCTGGGCAGGTTTTGTTTGTATCTTCCTCTTTTTTGCCAGTCCTAGTTTGGTTTCTTTCTTGGCCAGTTCGACGGATAGTTACTTGGTAGAAAATGGTAGCCTCTACCTGCAAATCAGTTCAGTCTTTTATCCAATTTTGAGCCTTTTGCTGATTTATCGCAATTG
The DNA here is from genome assembly GCF_003943905.1 of Streptococcus mitis. Taxonomy (GTDB): domain Bacteria; phylum Bacillota; class Bacilli; order Lactobacillales; family Streptococcaceae; genus Streptococcus; species Streptococcus mitis_BC. Next base: position 148,588 of record NZ_RJNS01000004.1, on the reverse strand, counting down.
CTTGCAGGGATTGGGGCAGAAAGTCCTTCCTCTAGTTTCCAGCTTTATAGAACTAATCGGGAAAATCGTTTTTGTGGTCTTGATTATCCCTTGGGCAGGCTATAGGGGAGTTATTCTCTGCGAACCCCTTATCTGGGTTGCCATGACTACCCAACTGTACTTTTCACTTTTCCGCCATCCCCTGATAAAAGAAGGCAAGGCAATCTTGGCAACAAAAGGACAATCCTAGCTGGATTTGCTGAATAAAATCCATTTCCTCTAGTGAAAATCGAAAAAACTTGTGTTATAATAAGAAAGATTAAAATGTGAAAAAAGGAGATTCCTAATGGGACGTAAATGGGCCAATATCGTAGCCAAGAAAACGGCTAAAGATGGAGCTAACTCTAAAGTATATGCAAAATTTGGTGTAGAGATCTATGTAGCAGCAAAAAAAGGTGATCCAGACCCAGAATCAAACACTGCTTTGAAATTCGTTATCGACCGTGCGAAACAAGCCCAAGTGCCGAAACACGTTATCGATAAAGCGATTGATAAAGCAAAAGGAAACACAGACGAAACCTTTACAGAAGGACGTTACGAAGGATTTGGACCAAATGGTTCTATGTTGATTGTGGATACCTTGACTTCTAACGTTAATCGTACTGCAGCCAATGTCCGTGCAGCTTTTGGTAAAAATGGCGGAAACATGGGTGCTTCAGGTTCAGTTTCATACCTCTTTGATAACAAGGGTGTGATCGTATTTGCAGGTGAGGACGCTGATGCGGTCTTTGAGCAATTGCTCGAAGCAGATGTGGATGTGGACGATGTAGAAGCAGAAGAAGGAACAATCACGGTTTACACTGCTCCAACAGACCTCCACAAGGCTATCGTTGCCCTTCGTGAGTCTGGCATCGAAGAATTCCAAGTGACTGAATTGGAAATGATTCCTCAGTCAGAAGTGGAATTGTCAGGTGAAGACCTTGAAACCTTTGAAAAACTTTACAGCGTTCTTGAGGACGACGAAGACGTACAAAAGATCTATACCAACGTAGACGGATTCTAATATAAAAAGCGAACAACTATCAAGTCTGTTCGCTTTTTATATTAGAACTTAGACTCTGCTTTCAGAGTCGTTTTGTTGCTTGCTTTTTCCTTGACTCAGACCGACTGCATGTTTTTGGACGAGCAAGAGCTGTCCATTGTCCTGTTTTGCAAAAGTTAAGGTAACAGTCCTGATCTTGTCTCCAATGGAGATATAGGTGATTTTTCTCGTATCATAACCTCCGATAGTGGAGTCAAATTCGGAGTCTGGTAGTCCGTGTTTTTTGATAATATCCTTGTAGTTGGTACCACCTTTTCCTTTGTTGTCAAGGTCACCTTCGATTAAGGCGTCGAACTGTTCTTGGGTCCAGGTGAAGGTATCGTTTTCTTCCTCCTCAGGGATGGAATAGGCGCTATCATCTGTCAAGTCGCTTTCTTCTTCGCGTTCCATTGAGGAGCTTGCCTCTCTATAGGAACGGTTAAACTCCTTGACAAACTCTTTGTAGACATTAGCGTACAGTATATGGGTCGTAAAGAAAAGTACAACTGAAGCAATTGCAAGGGATGTTCCGATAATGGCCATTGTTTTTCGTTTTTTGAGGTTGACGATAAGGCCGATAATCCCTAGGATTAAAGCGATAATGGCGATGAAAAATGATAGATAGTTAATAAACGGGATCCAGGACCCTAAAAGTGCGATGACTCCAAAAATGGTTGCCAAAATCCCTAAAACTTTTTGTTCTTCTGGTTTCATTTGAAAGCTTTCTCCCTTTATCGAGTGAATGGATATCAATCCACAGTGGTTAGTGCTTATTATAGAGAAAATATCTGCTGATGTCAATTCCGACTAAAATAGTTCTCTAGGAAACTTTTTTCTTGACATCTCCTCTGAAAGTGATAAAATAGTTCTCATGGAAACTTAATTAGTTCTCCTGGGAACTATATTCAATCGTGAGAAAGGAGCAATCATGGACAAGCCAATGTTGATTTTTAAACGCTTTGGGCACCAGGTTCACCTGATGGTACAGAAAGAAGCCAAGCGTTGCGGCATTGAATTTATGGGTGGACCGCAAGGGCAAGTTCTGCGTTTTTTAGATCATTGTGAGCAAGACCAGGATCTGGTTTTGATTAAGGATATTGAACAAGAACTCAATGTCACCAAGTCCGTTGCTAGTAATTTAGTCAAGCGTATGGTACAAAATGGTTTGGTTGAACTAGAGGCCAGCCCGAGTGATAAGCGGGCAAAGTTTGTTCGCTTGACGGATAAATCGCGTTCGCAGATGCAAGAAGTTAAGGCCTTTTTTGATCGGATCAATCAGAGTCTGCTAGAGGGTGTTTCAAAGTCAGACTTGGCAATCTTTGAAAAGGTCCTCGGTCAGTTGCAAGAAAATGTTGAGAAGATAGGAGGAGAGAATGAAGAAACTCGCTAAACGTATTACAGGAAAAGAGTGGGGGATGATTGTCCTTGCGATTCTTTTCACTTGTTTCTCGGTCTATCTCGAGTTAGAGGTACCGACCTACATTTCGCAAATTACAGAATTACTGGGAACGTCAGGGACACAGATGGATGCACTCTGGTCACCAGCTGCGAAGATGATTGGATTGTCTTTATTGGCTTTCTTTTCATCTGTTATGGTTGGTTTCTTTGCCGCTCGCGTTGCAGCATCCTATACAACCCATCTACGTAGAGACGTATTTCATCGTGTTTTGGATTTTTCACAGACAGAGATCAAGCGCTTTTCAATCCCAAGTCTTTTGACTCGGACGACTAATGATATCACACAGGTACAGATGCTCTTTACTATGGGCTTGCAAGTGGTTACTCGTGGGCCGATTATGGCTATCTGGGCCATTGGAAAAATTCTTGGAAAATCGGAATACTGGCTCTGGGCGGTCGTTGTGGCTGTTATTGTCAATGTCTTGATGACCACCGTTCTCATGACTCTGGCCTTTCCAAAACAATCTGTTATCCAAAAATTGACAGATAAACTCAATAGCATCACTCGTGAAAGTTTGACTGGGATTCGAGTTGTTCGTGCATACAATGCGGAAGATTACCAAGATGAAAAATTTGAAGCAGCCAACGATGAGGTAACACGTCTCAATCTCTTTGTCAATCGATTGATGGCGATTATGAACCCGATTATGATGGGGATTTCCAGTGGATTGAGTTTAGCCATTTACTGGATTGGTGCCTATATCATCAACGACGCAAGTTTGACAGAACGTCTGCCACTCTTTAGTGATATGGTAGTCTTCATGTCCTATGCTATGCAGGTCGTGATGGGATTCCTTCTCATGGGAGCACTCTTTATCGTTCTTCCTCGTACCTTGGTTTCGGCAGGGCGTATCAATCAAGTATTGGATTTGCATTCTTCTATTGAAAATCCTAGTCATGCACAGACAGCGGATCATTCAGTTCAGGGACAAGTGGAATTCCGTGATGTAACTTTCCGCTACTCTAAAAACTCTGAAGCAGTCGTGGAACATGTCACTTTCAAAGCAGAAGCGGGTCAAACCGTAGCCTTCATCGGATCGACTGGATCAGGGAAGTCTACGCTTGTCAACCTCTTGCCACGTTTTTACGACGTTTCTGATGGAGAAATCCTAGTGGACGGAGTTAATGTTCAAGATTACGATTTGGAAGATTTGCGCAATAAGGTCGGCTATATTCCACAAAAAGCTGTACTCTTTTCTGGAGATGTCAAGGAGAACTTAGACTTTGGTAAGAGCAAAGAAACTCCTCTAAGCGAAGCTGCTATGTGGCAAGCCTTGGAATTGGCCCAGTCTAAAAACTTCATCGAGGACAAGGAAGCAGGTCTTGACTCAGAAGTGGCCCAAGGCGGAACTAACTTCTCAGGAGGTCAAAGACAGCGTTTGGCCATTGCGCGTGCCTTGGCTCGTAAACCAGAGATTCTCATCTTTGATGATTCCTTCTCAGCCTTGGACTACAAGACGGATCGTGTCCTACGCCAAGAACTAGCTGAGAAAACAAAATCCATGACCAAGCTCATCGTAGCGCAACGGATTTCTACCATTATGGATGCAGACTTGATCTTAGTATTGGATCAAGGAAAAGTCGTGGGACAAGGCACCCACAAGGAACTTCTAGCTATCAACGAAGTCTACCAAGAAATTGCCTACTCACAACTATCGAAGGAGGAATTGGAACATGGAAAATAAAAAAGTGTCGGTCTGGAAACAGTGCAAACCTTATATGGCAGGCCTCCAACTCCCTCTCCTAATAGCAGTTGTGGCTGCAGTCATTTCAAGTATCATCACAGTTTATGGGCCAACTAAGATTAAGGAAATTACAAACTTGATTTCAGATGGTTTGGCTACAGAAATCGACTTGGTAGCTGTGTCAAACATTGCTGGATTTTTGGTTGTCCTATATGTGTTTGGAGCTATCCTTAACTATACACAGGCCTATATCTTTTCAACGAGTATCCAACATTTCTCGAAACGTTTGAGGACAGCAATCGCTGAAAAAATCAATCGTTTGCCACTTGGCTATTTTGACCGTCATTCACAAGGAGACACCCTTTCGCGCGTGACCAATGATGTGGATACAGCAGCGCAATCTCTCAACCAAAGTCTAGGGACAGTTCTTTCAGCTAGTTTCTTGTTGATTGCTGTCTTGGTGACCATGTTTGGGATGAACTGGATTTTGGCATTGGTAACCGTTGTATCAACCCTTGTTGGTTTTGCGGCGGTTTCCGTAATCATGGCCAAGTCACAGGGTTATTTTAAAGCTCAACAAAATAATCTAGCGGCCGTCAATGGTTATGTGGAAGAGATGTACTCTGGCCATAATGTAGTGACCAGCTACAACGCAGTGGACACCTCCAAAGCGAGATTTGCAGGTTTAAACCAAAACTTGCATGATAGTATCTGGAAATCTCAGTTTATCTCTGGTATCATGATGCCAGCCATGTTCTTTGTTGGGAACTTTAGTTATGTCTTAGTCATCATCGTTGGGGCCGCGCTGGCGTTGGAAGGACACATCACTATAGGGATTATTGTAGCCTTTATGGTTTACGTACGGACCTTCTCCCAACCTCTGTCACAGATTGCCCAAGGGATTACAAGCTTGCAACAAGCGAGTGCAGCCATGACTCGTGTATTAGAGTTTCTAGGTGAAGCTGAGATGCAGGATGAATCCCATAAGGACAGACAATTGAGTGACATGAAAGGGGAAGTGATTTTTGATCACGTGTCGTTTGGATATACACCAGAGCGCACCATCATCCATGACTTTTCTGCGACAGCTCATGCAGGTCAAAAGGTCGCAATCGTTGGACCGACTGGGGCTGGTAAGACAACCATTGTCAATCTTTTGATGAAGTTTTATGAGATTGATAAGGGAAGTATCCGCATCGATGGTGTGGATACCAAGGACATGAAGCGCTCTGAAGTGCACGATGCCTTTTCAATGGTCCTGCAGGACACTTGGCTCTTTGAAGGAACCATTCGAGAGAACCTGATCTATAATCAGACAGACATCAGTGATGAACGAATGATAGAAGCCAGCAAGGCTGTGGGAATCCACCACTTTATCATGACCTTGCCAGACGGTTACGATACTGTTTTGGATGATACAGTGACCTTGTCTGTTGGACAAAAACAACTCTTGACCATTGCTCGTGCCCTTCTCAAAGATGCACCGCTCTTGATTTTGGATGAAGCGACATCCTCAGTCGACACACGTACAGAGGAATTGATCCAAAAAGCTATGGACCGTTTGATGGAGGGTCGAACTTCCTTTGTCATCGCCCATCGCTTGTCAACTATTCGTAATGCAGATTTGATTCTTGTCATGAAAGATGGCAATATCATTGAACAAGGCAACCATGAGGAGCTGATGGCGCAAGGTGGCTTCTACGCTGACTTGTACAATAGTCAATTTACAGAAGACGAAGCAGAAGAATAAATCTAAAGAAGGCTTGACGGCCTTCTTTTTCTACACTATACTAGAAGACAAATGTCTCACCTGTAGGCAAAAACAAGGTAATGAATGAGAAATTTAATGAAAAATTATCAAGAATGGTATCGAAATATCAGCTCCAGACTCACCAGCTATCCCACCCTTTTATTTCTATTGCTTACTTTCAATCGTTTGATGACAGTAGCAATGCCCATGGTCTATCTGACCTTACTAGTCACCACTTACCTGCAGCTAGGGCTTGGTCAGCAAGTTGGGATCTATTTGCTTGTCCCCGTTACAGGTTTTGTGATCTTGTCCCTTTTTCGTAAGAAAATCAATCATCCGCGTCCCTACGAAACTTGGGATATCCGTCCCCTGCTTGAAAAAGATAGTTCGGGACAGTCTATGCCTAGTCGCCATGTCTTTTCAGCAACTATCATCTCCATGGCCTGTTTCCATGCTTGGACTTTGATCGGAATGATCTTGCTTATTTGCTCAGGACTCTTAGCCTTGGTCCGAGTACTAGGTGGTGTTCATTATCCCAAGGATGTCTTGGTTGGCTATGCTTGTGGTCTGTTGTGGGGATTCCTTTTCTTCCTATTCTGATATGTAAGTTAAGCCGACCCTACAACCACTTACTGCTTCAAATTGACCACTTGCTTTTTTGCCCTTGTATTCCTAACTTAGCTTTGATATAGTAGAGTCAGAAAGGAGATGTGATGAAGTTACGAATTGAGATTGACGGCAATTTAGAGGAGACTGAAGTTGTTATCAAGACACCCACTTTGACAGATGAAATTGCAGACTTGCAACGACTTTTGCAAGAGTCAAAGGCTCCGAGGTTGACTTTTTACAAGGGGACGGGTGAATATTATCTAGATCTGTCAGAAATTCTCTTCTTTGAAACAGAAGGGAGCAAGATCTACGCTCATAACCAGAAGGAAGCCTATGAAGTTCGTCTCAAACTTTATGAGTTAGAGTCCATCTTGCCTCGTTATTTTAGTCGAGTTTCCAAGTCAACGATCGCAAACATCCGTCAGATTTACTCAGTGGACAAGTCCTTTTCAGGAACGGGCACCATTTCCTTTTATCAGACGCACAAGGAGGTTCATGTATCACGACATTACCAGTCCCTCCTAAAAGAAAATCTAAGAAACATGAGGTGAAAAACATGAAAAAGAAAGCATTTGGTATTGTTTTATTGGTTTTAGCGGCCTGGATTTTGCTGCAAGGAAACTTTGGAATTCCTTCTTTAGATGGTAAAATATGGCCTTTGATTGGTATCGTCTTTTTTGCCTACCAGTCAGTTGAAGCTTTGCTTCGTCGTCACCTGACATCAGCAGTTTTTACCGCTCTAGTAGCCTTAATGATTGCGAATCATTTTTATAACATTTTGCCTATCCCAAACCAGTCTTTGTTTTGGGCTAGTATCCTAGCAGTGCTAGGTGTCGGCTATCTCACTCACTCAAGTAAGTTTTGGTATGGCAAAAAATGGTGGTACAGTGGTGAGCGAACAGTCATCACGGATAAGGAAGTTGCTTTTGGTAGTGGAACCTTTTATAAACAAGATCAAGATCTTGTAGATGACCAAGTGGAAGTCGCTTTTGGTGACGCAAAAATCTACTATGATAACGCAGAGATGTTAGGTGATTTTGCTACTCTGAATATCGAAGTGGCCTTCGGGAATGCAACTGTCTATGTTCCGCAACACTGGCGTGTAGATTTGAAAGTAGAAACATCCTTTGGTGCAGCCAAGGCAGACGCTCCTGTAGCGCCAACAAGCAAAACCTTGATTATTCGCGGGGAAGTTGCTTTTGGTAAACTTGGTGTTGTTTACGTCAAATAAAAAAATATTTTAATTCTCTTGATAAATTCAAGAAAGTGTGATAACATAGTACGGTATGTGGTGCTAGCACATCCGCTATATTAGATCTAATAGGAGGAAAACATAATGGCTAAAGTATGTTACTTTACAGGTCGTAAGACTGTATCAGGAAACAACCGTTCACACGCGATGAACCAAACAAAACGTGCCGTAAAACCAAACCTTCAAAAAGTTACTGTTCTTATCGATGGTAAACCTAAAAAAGTTTGGGCTTCAGCTCGTGCTTTGAAATCAGGTAAAGTTGAACGCGTTTAATAAAAATGAAAAGGCCGCTCAGGTCTTTTTCTTTTGCTCTATAGATAAAACCATTTGAAAAATAGAGTAAATATCCGCCGATACAGCATTCTGCTTTTACACTTGGAATGAAATATGATAAAATAGAGTATCAACTAGTTGAGGTAAAAAAAATGACTGTAAAAATTAATACAAAAGATGGTCAAATCGAACTGACAGATGAAGTGATTGCAACCGTTGTAGGTGGTGCAGCAACTGAGATTTTTGGTGTGGTCGGTATGGCTAGCAAAAATACCCTCAAAGATAATTTCCAAGCCCTTCTTGGTAAGGAAAATTATGCAAAAGGTGTTGTCGTGAAGGCAGCCGAAGATGGCAGCATTGCAGTTGATGTTTATACCGTCTTGAGCTACGGAACAAAGATTAGTGAAGTCTCAAAAAACATCCAAGAGCGTGTTCGTTTTAGTTTGGAAAACCAACTAGGAATCACTGCTCAGACTGTGAATGTCTACATTCAAAATATCAAAGTTGTAGGAGAATAATCGTGTCAAAAATTACTACCAGCTTATTTCAAGAAATGGTGCAGGCTGCATCAACTCGTTTGAATAAGCAAGCTGAATATGTCAATTCATTAAACGTCTTTCCAGTTCCAGATGGAGATACTGGGACAAACATGGGGATGACCATCGAGAATGGTGCCAAAGAAGTAGCAGACAAGCCAGCTTCTACAGTTGGAGAAGTGGCGAGCATTCTTGCTAAGGGACTCTTGATGGGTGCGCGTGGAAACTCAGGAGTTATCACGTCTCAACTTTTCCGTGGATTCTCCCAAGCTATCAAAGATAAAGACGAATTAACAGGTCAAGACTTGGCTCTTGCTTTCCAATCTGGTGTCGAAGTAGCCTACAAGGCGGTTATGAAACCAGTCGAAGGAACTATTTTGACAGTTTCTCGTGGAGCGGCTATCGGTGCTAAGAAAAAAGCTGAGGAGACAGATGATGCTGTTGAGGTTATGCGTGCAGCCTTAGAAGGTGCTAAGAGAGCTCTAGCTAAGACACCGGAAATGCTTCCAGTTCTTAAGGAAGTTGGTGTGGTAGACTCAGGCGGTCAAGGTTTGGTCTTCATCTATGAAGGTTTCCTTTCAGCACTCACTGGTGAATACAGTGCGTCTGAGGACTTTGTAGCAACGCCTGCCAACATGAGTGAAATGATCAATGCTGAACACCACAAGTCAGTTGCTGGACATGTGGCAACTGAGGATATTACCTTCGGTTACTGTACTGAGATCATGGTTGCTCTCAAACAAGGACCAACTTATTCTAAGGACTTTGACTATGATGAATTTCGTAACTACTTGAATGAACTTGGAGATTCTCTTCTTGTCGTCAACGATGATGAGATTGTCAAAGTTCACGTCCATACTGAAGATCCAGGTCTTGTTATGCAAGAAGGACTTAAATATGGTAGCTTGGTCAAGGTTAAAGTGGACAACATGCGTAACCAACACGAAGCACAAGTTGAAAAAGAAGCAGCACAAGTCAGCAAGCCAGCTGAAGAGAAGGAATATGCCCTTATCGCAGTAGTAGCTGGTCAAGGATTGGCAGATATCTTCCGTGCCCAAGGTGTGGATTATGTCATCGAAGGTGGGCAGACTATGAACCCTTCCACAGAGGACTTTATCAAGGCTGTTGAACAGGTCAATGCTCGCAACATCATCTTCTTGCCAAACAACAAAAATATCTTTATGGCAGCTCAGTCTGCGGCTGAAGTGCTTGAACAACCTGCTGTTGTGGTAGAAGCTCGTACTCTTCCTCAAGGGTTGACCAGTCTTCTTGCCTTTGACCAAAGCAAGTCTATCAAAGAAAACCAAGAACGCATGACTGCAGCCCTCAGTGATGTTATCAGCGGTAGTGTAACAACAGCCGTTCGTGATACAACTATCGATGGCTTGGAAATTCATGAAAATGACAATCTTGGTATGGTGGATGGGAAAATCCTTGTGTCGAATCCTGACATGCACCAAACCTTGACTGAAACTTTGAAACACATGTTGGACGGAGATAGTGAAATCGTGACTTTCTATGTCGGTGAAGACGGAAGCGAAGAACTTGCCAATGAAATTGCCCAAGAAATCGCAGAAGAATTTGAAGATGTTGAAGTAGAGATTCACCAAGGTCAACAACCTGTATATCCATATCTTTTCAGTGTGGAATAAAAATTTAATAGATAAAAAAGAAAGTTGATTTTGCAACTTTCTTTTTTTATGACATTTGTCATATTTCCTAGTGACAGAAGCATCTAGCTCCACTAACTTCAAAGGACTATAATTGAAGTATGAAATGGAGGAAGAAGAAATGAAAAATAAAATGATTGTCGCAGTGAGTTTAGTAGCAGCAGGAGTTATGACCTATCTCATGTTTTCAGGATTGGACGAGGGTTTCTACCATTTTCCTTGGGAGCTATTTGCTGGCTTTGGAATGATGTCTTGGCTTGTCAGAGAAGGTTTGAAATTGGTCAGAGATGTGAAAAAGGAGTTTGAGGAATGAAAAAAGCAATCATCTATTTCTTTATCGGCCTGTCACTCTTGGTATGGTTAGTGGAAATGTTTACTGGTTGGTTTGACCAAACCTTGTTTCGCCAATTCATTCGTGGTGCTTGGGGTTTTGGATTTATGATTTTCGTCGTTTTCCCTATGGGAATGAAGTGGTTGAAAGGAGAATCTCATGACTGTGATTAAAGTTGAGAAATTAAGTAAGAAGATAAAAGACAAGGAAATCTTGCGGAACATCTCCTTTGAAATCAACGATGGTGAATGTGTCGCTTTGATCGGGCCTAACGGAGCAGGGAAGACAACCTTGATTGATTGCCTCTTGGGCGACAAGTTCATGAGCTCAGGTCAGATAGCTATTCATGGCTTTGCGCCAACAGATCCTCGATTGAAGCAGCTTATTTCTATCTTGCCTCAAGAAAATACGGTGGTTCAAGACTTGAAAGTGAAAGAACTCTTATCCTTCTTTCAATCAATCTATCCAAACAGTCTCTCCAATCAAGAAATTGATGACTTGCTGAGGTTTTCGGACAAACAGAAAAATCAGCTAGCGGGCAAGCTATCTGGTGGGCAAAAACGTTTGTTCTCTTTCGTGTTGGCACTAATAGGTCGTCCGAAAATTCTATTTTTAGACGAACCAACTGCTGCCATGGATACCTCGACACGTCAGCATTTTTGGGAAATTGTCAATCAGTTAAAGAAAAATGGTGTGACCATTGTTTATTCTTCTCACTATATCGAAGAGGTGGAGCATACGGCCGATCGCATCTTGGTCCTCCACAAGGGTGAATTGATCCGTGATACGACACCTTATACCATGCGTGGTGAAGAACGAGAAAAACACTTTACGATACCTCTAACTTATCAGGATTTTGTCAGCTCTCTGACTATGGTTCAAGGGCTTGAAATCAAGCAAAATGCTCTTTCCTTCACCACCAAAGAAGCCAGCCAGGTATGGAAAGTTTTGCAAGAACAGGGCTGCACGATCGAAGAAATTGAAGTTCGCAATCGAACTCTTTTGGACAGTATCTTCGAAACGACTCAAGACTAAAGGAGATTGACGATGAAAAATATGACAAGTCTCATGAAAGTAGAAATCATTCTGATGAAACGGCAAGCCATCTACTACTTGCTATCCATCGGACTTCCAAGTGTATTTTACCTTATTTTCTCTGGTATGATGTCAGGATCAGACATTCCAGAAATCGCTCTTCAAGCCTATCTCTTTGCCATGACGCTCTTTAGTATCATGTCAAGTGCTTTTTTCAGTATCCCAAGCACACTCGAGTCTGATAAGACAAACAACTGGCAAAAATTGATTCAACATTCTCCTGTATCTATGGTAGAATATTATGTATCAAAACTGTTCAGCACTCTGCTAACTTTCTTGTTATCAATTATAGTTGTCTTTTCAGTTGGTCATTTTGTCCGTGGAGTTACGCTACCTTGGCTTGACTGGTTGGTAATCGGAGTTATGTTACTGGTCGGAAGCGTGGTCTTTATCAGCATGGGGGTATTGGTGAGCTTGCTTCCCAGTGCTCAACTGATGACGGTTGTTGGAAATATTGCCTATATTGCTTTGGCTGTCCTAGGTGGACTGTGGTTTCCTTTGAATTCCTTCCCAGAATGGCTCCAATCTATTGGAAAGCTGACTCCAACCTATCAACTGATGCAGGTCGTCTCTACTTATTTGGAACACCATGAATTTAATATTCTTTCTGCCTTGGTTGTACTAGGTTATACAGTTTTCTTTGGTGTATTGGTCATTCAACTGAAAAAACGGATTGAGGTAAAATAAATCTATGTTGGAAAAATTTAAAAACATTCATTATATGTTTCATATTTCAATAGTGTTTATCATCTTTCCTATAGCGGGTGTCATCGTTGGAGATTACTCGCTTTTAACCTTGCTATGGACCCTACTATTTGTACTTGCCTTCTATTCGGTTTTAATCAGTCAGAATCGCACCGTGCAGTGGCTAGCATGGTGGTCCATGCTTGTCTACATTTTTTATACATCTGTTTGGCTAAGTTCAGGTTTCACATGGTTTATCTTTTATTTATCCAATCTCCTTATTTATGAGCTGGATGAGATTTCTTTTCACTCTTGGCGTTTTGTCAGTTTTATTGTCCTGCAACCATTTATTCTGACCGGAATCTATATGGTCAATCATGTTAGTCCCTGGCAGCTACTCTTTTTCTTGGTGACCTTTATCTTTTCCGATGCAATGACCTTTGGTCTTTATCGAATTCGATTGTCGGAGGACATAAAAGAAGAAAAGATGAAACAAAATGCAAAGCTCAATCTCTTCTTGGCTGAAAATGAACGCAGTCGTATCGGCCAGGATCTCCATGACAGTCTAGGCCATACTTTTGCTATGTTGAGTGTGAAGACGGACCTTGCCCTCCAGCTTCTTCAAATGCAGGCCTATCCTCAAGTGGAAAAAGAATTAAAAGAAATTCATCAGATCAGTAAAGAATCCATGAACGAAGTTCGTACCATCATTGAAAATCTCAAAACCAGAACACTTGCCTCCGAGTTTGCGACTGTTAAAAAAATACTGGAAATTGCAGGAATTGAAACGGAGATCAATCACCAACTAGATGCAGCTAGCCTAACTCAGGAATTAGAATCAACGGCCTCCATGATTTTACTTGAGTTAGTGACCAACATCATCAAACATGCCAAAGCGTCGAAAGCCTACTTAAAATTAGAACGAACTGAGAAAGAACTCATTCTAACAGTGAGAGATGATGGCTGTGGCTTTGCTTCTCTAAAAGGAGATGAGCTCCATACCGTTCGAGACCGTGTCCTTCCTTTTTCAGGAGAAGTAAAGGTGATCAGTCAGAAACATCCGACTGAAGTGCAGGTTCGACTACCTTATAAGGAGAGAAACTAAGATGAAATTACTTGTTGCAGAAGATCAAAGTATGTTGCGAGATGCTATGTGCCAGTTGCTTACCTTTCAACCAGATGTAGATTCTGTCCTACAAGCCAAGGATGGCCAAGAAGCAATCCAACTTTTAGATAAAGAGTCAGTAGATATCGCTATTCTTGACGTAGAAATGCCTGTTAAGACAGGCCTCGAAGTCTTGGAGTGGATACGAGCAGAAAAGCCAAAAATAAAGGTGGTTGTGGTGACGACCTTCAAACGTCCCGGATATTTTGAACGTGCGGTCAAGGCTGGAGTGGATGCTTATGTCTTGAAAGAAAGAAGCATTGCAGACCTCATGCAAACCTTGCACACGGTTCTCGAAGGACGCAAGGAATATTCGCCTGAATTGATGGAAGTGGTGATGACGCACCCCAATCCGTTAACAGAGCAAGAAATCGTTGTTCTAAAGGGAATCGCTCAGGGCTTGTCTAATCAAGAAATCGCAGACCAGCTTTATCTATCAAATGGAACCGTCCGAAACTATGTCACCAATATTCTTTCGAAACTAGATGCTGGCAATAGAACAGAGGCAGCCAACATCGCAAAAGAATCTGGTTGGCTTTGATAAAAAGGGTTAAAAAATTCCGAAACGATAGCTTGAATCGAAGGAAATCCATACTAGAAAGGAGGAGGCAAATTGCCTCCTTTTCTGGTTTAGAAAAGCGGTGAAAGCTAGTGTCAAAGAGTTAAAAGATCAGAATAAAAATGAAAAATATCTTGACAATGAAGGAAAAATTGTGTTACAATAATAGACGGTACTTTTTACTTTTGGTCTCTCAAAAGTGTACAGGGACGTGCTGACAAATGTTGCAAAAGTACACACAGATGGTAGCTGTCACCAAGTGTATCATCACCAAAAATAAAAAAACACAGGAGAATGTAGATGCCTACAATTAACCAATTGGTTCGCAAACCGCGTAAATCAAAAGTAGAAAAATCTAAATCACCAGCTTTGAACGTTGGTTACAACAGTCATAAAAAAGTTCAAACAAACGTTTCTTCACCACAAAAACGTGGTGTTGCAACTCGTGTGGGAACAATGACACCTAAAAAACCTAACTCTGCCCTTCGTAAATTCGCTCGTGTACGTTTGAGCAACCTTATCGAAGTTACTGCCTACATCCCAGGTATCGGACACAACTTGCAAGAGCACAGCGTGGTGCTTCTTCGCGGTGGACGTGTAAAAGACCTTCCAGGGGTACGTTACCATATCGTCCGTGGTGCACTTGATACTGCAGGTGTTAACGATCGTAAACAAGGCCGTTCTAAATACGGTACTAAACGTCCAAAAGCATAAGGAAAGGGGATAAAGAGAAATGAGTCGTAAAAATAGAGCTCCAAAACGTGATGTATTGCCAGATCCGCTTTACAATTCACAACTAGTTACTCGTCTTATCAACCGCGTTATGCTTGATGGTAAACGTGGTACAGCTGCTTCAATCGTTTACGGTGCTTTTGAGCAAATCAAAGAAGCTACTGGTAACGATGCACTTGAAGTATTTGAAACAGCTATGGAAAACATCATGCCTGTACTTGAAGTACGTGCACGTCGTGTTGGTGGATCTAACTACCAAGTCCCAGTTGAAGTTCGTCCAGAACGTCGTACAACACTTGGACTTCGTTGGTTGGTAACCATCGCTCGCCTTCGTGGTGAACACACAATGCAAGACCGTCTTGCAAAAGAAATCTTGGACGCTGCTAACAACACTGGTGCAGCTGTTAAGAAACGTGAAGACACTCACCGTATGGCTGAAGCTAACCGTGCCTTCGCACACTTCCGTTGGTAAGAATAAGATACTAAGGGCGTTAAAAAAGCGACTGAAAATTAGGAAGCTTGACGCAGAATCAAAGATTCTAGGAAAGCTTATCTATTTTCCAAGCTTTTAGCCCGAGTTCAATTATGATGCTAGGAACGGTAAGGATGCAAGGTGAAAATAGGAAACTAACGCAGTATTCGACGAATACAAGGAAGTTTATCTTTTTCACACAGCATCCCGTTCCGGCTCAAATCGGCTAGCTAACTTTAGCCCGAGTTCAATTCAACTTTTCACACAAGTTGAAACCAACAATAGCATGAAAACATTGAGAACGGGTAGGTCCTGCCTATCCGTTTTTTCTAAATAATGTTATAATAGATTGTAAAATAAAAAATAGGAGAAACTAACCTCATGGCACGCGAATTTTCACTTGAAAAAACTCGTAATATCGGTATCATGGCTCACGTCGATGCCGGTAAAACAACAACTACTGAGCGTATTCTTTACTACACTGGTAAAATCCACAAAATCGGTGAAACTCACGAAGGTGCGTCACAAATGGACTGGATGGAGCAAGAGCAAGAACGTGGTATCACTATCACATCTGCTGCGACAACAGCTCAATGGAACAACCACCGCGTAAACATCATCGACACACCAGGACACGTGGACTTCACAATCGAAGTACAACGTTCTCTTCGTGTATTGGACGGTGCGGTTACTGTTCTTGACTCACAATCAGGTGTTGAGCCTCAAACTGAAACAGTTTGGCGCCAAGCAACTGAGTACGGAGTTCCACGTATCGTATTTGCCAACAAAATGGACAAAATCGGTGCTGACTTCCTTTACTCTGTAAGTACACTTCATGATCGTCTTCAAGCAAATGCACACCCAATCCAATTGCCAATCGGTTCTGAAGATGACTTCCGTGGTATCATCGACTTAATCAAGATGAAAGCTGAAATCTATACTAACGACCTTGGTACAGATATCCTTGAAGAAGATATTCCAGCTGAATACCTTGACCAAGCTCAAGAATACCGTGAAAAATTGATCGAAGCAGTTGCTGAAACTGACGAAGAATTGATGATGAAATACCTTGAAGGTGAAGAAATCACTAACGAAGAATTGAAAGCTGGTATCCGTAAAGCAACTATCAACGTTGAATTCTTCCCAGTATTGTGTGGTTCTGCCTTCAAGAACAAAGGTGTTCAATTGATGCTTGATGCAGTTATCGACTACCTTCCAAGCCCACTTGACATCCCAGCAATCAAAGGTATCAACCCAGATACAGACGAAGAAGAAACTCGTCCAGCATCTGACGAAGAGCCATTTGCAGCTCTTGCCTTCAAGATCATGACTGACCCATTCGTAGGTCGTTTGACATTCTTCCGTGTATACTCAGGTGTTCTTCAATCAGGTTCTTACGTATTGAACACTTCTAAAGGTAAACGTGAACGTATTGGACGTATCCTTCAAATGCACGCTAACAGCCGTCAAGAAATTGACACTGTTTACTCAGGTGATATCGCTGCTGCCGTTGGTTTGAAAGATACTACAACTGGTGACTCATTGACAGATGAAAAAGCTAAAATCATCCTTGAGTCAATCAACGTTCCAGAACCAGTTATCCAATTGATGGTTGAGCCGAAATCTAAAGCTGACCAAGATAAGATGGGTATCGCCCTTCAAAAATTGGCTGAAGAAGATCCAACATTCCGCGTTGAAACAAACGTTGAAACTGGTGAAACAGTTATCTCTGGTATGGGTGAGCTTCACCTTGACGTCCTTGTTGACCGTATGCGTCGTGAGTTCAAAGTTGAAGCGAACGTAGGTGCTCCTCAAGTATCTTACCGTGAAACATTCCGCGCTTCTACTCAAGCACGTGGATTCTTCAAACGTCAGTCTGGTGGTAAAGGTCAATTCGGTGATGTATGGATTGAATTTACTCCAAACGAAGAAGGAAAAGGATTCGAATTCGAAAACGCAATCGTCGGTGGTGTGGTTCCTCGTGAATTTATCCCAGCGGTTGAAAAAGGTTTGGTAGAATCTATGGCTAACGGTGTTCTTGCTGGTTACCCAATGGTTGACGTTAAAGCTAAGCTTTACGATGGTTCATACCACGATGTCGACTCATCTGAAACTGCCTTCAAGATCGCGGCTTCACTTGCTCTTAAAGAAGCTGCTAAGACTGCACAACCAGCTATCCTTGAGCCAATGATGCTTGTAACCATCACTGTTCCTGAAGAAAACCTTGGTGATGTTATGGGTCACGTAACTGCTCGTCGTGGACGTGTTGATGGTATGGAAGCACACGGTAACAGCCAAATCGTTCGTGCTTACGTTCCACTTGCTGAAATGTTCGGTTACGCAACAGTTCTTCGTTCAGCATCTCAAGGACGTGGTACCTTCATGATGGTATTTGACCACTACGAAGATGTACCTAGGTCAGTACAAGAAGAAATCATTAAGAAAAACAAAGGTGAAGACTAATCAGTCCTCACTCTAGAAGGAAGTCACTTAGTGGCTTCCTTTTTATGTTCTATATCAAGGAAGGTTAGAAAAATATACCCTAAACTAAATTTGGCAGTAATAAAATCGTTCAATTCCCTATTCATATTTATAAAAATAGGAAAAACATTCATAAAAACACGTTTAGATAGAAAATTCAGAAAATTGCTTCTTTTGTCTTGAAAATTTTTGAAAAAATGGTATGATAGTAACAAGCTATTTTTAAGAGAAGAGAAAGGGGAACAATGGAGAAAATCAGTTTAGACGCTCCTAAGACGGGATCGGATCTAGTTTTGGAAACCCTCCGTGATTTAGGAATGGATACCATATTTGGTTATCCTGGTGGGGCTGTCTTGCCTTTATATGATGCGATTTATAATTTCAAAGGCATTCGCCACATCTTGGGTCGCCATGAACAAGGCTGTTTGCATGAAGCTGAAGGTTATGCCAAATCAACTGGAAAGTTGGGCGTTGCCGTCGTCACGAGTGGACCGGGAGCAACAAATGCCATTACAGGAATCGCGGATGCCATGAGCGATAGCGTTCCCCTTTTGGTCTTTACGGGACAAGTCGCTCGAGCAGGCATTGGGAAGGATGCCTTTCAGGAGGCGGATATTGTCGGTATTACCATGCCTATTACCAAATACAATTACCAAGTCCGTGAGACAGCTGACATTCCTCGCATCATTACGGAGGCTGTCCATATCGCGACCACAGGTCGTCCTGGCCCAGTTGTGATCGACTTGCCTAAGGATGTATCTGCCTTAGAGACAGACTTCATCTATTCACCAGAGGTGAATTTACCAAGTTATCAACCGACGCTTGATCCGAATGACATGCAAATCAAGAAAATCTTGAAGCAATTGTCAAAAGCCAAGAAACCTGTTTTGTTGGCAGGTGGTGGGGTTAGTTATGCAGAAGCAGCTGCCGAGCTCAATGAATTTGCTGAACGTTACCAAATTCCAGTGGTGACCAGTCTTTTAGGGCAAGGTACGATTGCGACTAGCCATCCGCTCTTCCTAGGAATGGGAGGTATGCACGGTTCTTTCGCGGCCAACATTGCCATGACCGAAGCGGACTTTATGATTAGTATTGGTTGCCGTTTCGATGACCGCCTGACTGGCAATCCTAAGACCTTTGCTAAGAATGCTAAGGTTGCTCATATCGATATAGATCCAGCTGAGATTGGTAAGATTATCAGTGCAGATATTCCAGTGGTTGGGGACGCTAAGAAAGCCTTGCAGATGCTACTGGCAGAACCAACTGTTCATAACAATACTGAAAAGTGGATTGACAAAGTTACCAAGGACAAGAATCGTGTTCGTTCTTATGATAAGAAAGAACGTGTGGTTCAACCTCAGGCCGTTATTGAACGCATCGGTGAGTTGACGAATGGAGATGCCATTGTTGTCACAGACGTAGGGCAACACCAAATGTGGACAGCTCAGTATTATCCTTACCAAAATGAGCGTCAATTGGTCACATCTGGTGGCTTGGGTACCATGGGATTTGGAGTTCCTGCGGCTATCGGAGCCAAGATTGCCAATCCAGAAAAAGAAGTAGTTCTTTTTGTCGGTGATGGTGGTTTCCAAATGACCAACCAAGAACTAGCTATCCTAAACATCTACAAGGTGCCGATTAAGGTTGTCATGTTGAATAACCACTCCCTGGGAATGGTTCGTCAGTGGCAAGAATCCTTCTATGAGGGTAGAACTTCCGAATCAGTCTTTGATACACTTCCTGACTTCCAGCTGATGGCACAGGCTTACGGAATTAAAAATTATAAATTTGACAATCCAGAAACGATAGAAAAAGATCTAGGGGCTATTCTGGAGGATGTGCCGATGTTTATCGAGGTGGATATTTCTCGTAAGGAACAGGTCTTACCGATGGTACCAGCTGGTAAGAGCAATCATGAGATGTTGGGGGTGAAGTTCCATGCGTAGAATGTTAACGGCAAAACTACAAAATCGTTCAGGAGTCCTCAATCGCTTTACAGGTGTCCTTTCTCGTCGTCAGGTCAACATTGAGAGTATCTCAGTTGGTGCGACAGAGAATCCTGATGTATCACGGATTACCATCATTATTGATGTGGCTTCTCATGATGAAGTGGAGCAAATTATCAAGCAACTCAATCGTCAGATTGATGTGATTCGCATTCGAGATATCACGGATAAGCCACACTTGGAAAGAGAAGTTATCTTGGTGAAGATTGCAGCACCAGCTGAAAAACGTGCAGAAATCTTGGCCATTATCCAACCCTTCCGTGCAACGGTAGTAGATGTGGCTCCAAGCTCAATCACCATCCAGATGACGGGAAATGCTGAAAAGAGTGAAGCTTTATTGCGAGTGATTCGACCATACGGTATTAAAAATATCGCTCGTACGGGTGCAACTGGATTTACCCGCGACTAATACTCTTTGATTTTCAATGAGTATAAAATCCAGCATAAATTGTTTAACCAGCCTATAAGGCAATAAAAATAGAAAAGAGAGAAAAACTATGGCAGTTCAAATGGAATACGAAAAAGATGTTAAAGTAGCAGCGCTTGACGGTAAAAAAATCGCCGTAATCGGTTATGGTTCACAAGGACATGCGCATGCGCAAAACTTGCGTGACTCAGGTCGTGATGTCATCATCGGTGTGCGTCCAGGTAAATCTTTTGACAAAGCAAAAGAAGATGGTTTTGACACTTACACAGTAGCAGAAGCAACTAAATTGGCTGACGTTATCATGATCTTGGCACCAGACGAAATTCAACAAGAATTGTACGAAGCAGAAATCGCTCCAAACTTGGAAGCTGGAAATGCAGTTGGATTTGCTCATGGTTTCAACATTCACTTTGAATTTATCAAAGTTCCTGCAGATGTAGATGTCTTCATGTGTGCTCCTAAAGGGCCAGGACACTTGGTGCGCCGTACTTATGAAGAAGGATTTGGTGTTCCAGCTCTTTATGCAGTCTACCAAGACGCCACAGGAAATGCGAAAAACATTGCTATGGACTGGTGTAAAGGTGTTGGAGCAGCTCGTGTAGGTTTGCTTGAAACGACTTACAAAGAAGAAACTGAAGAAGATTTGTTTGGTGAACAAGCTGTACTTTGTGGTGGTTTGACTGCCCTTATCGAAGCAGGTTTTGAAGTATTGACAGAAGCAGGCTATGCCCCAGAATTGGCTTACTTTGAAGTTCTTCACGAAATGAAATTGATCGTTGACTTGATTTATGAAGGTGGATTCAAGAAAATGCGTCAATCTATTTCAAATACTGCTGAGTACGGTGACTATGTATCAGGCCCACGTGTGATTACTGAGCAAGTTAAAGAAAACATGAAAGCAGTTCTTGCAGACATCCAAAATGGTACATTTGCAAATGACTTTGTAAATGACTATAAAGCGGGACGTCCAAAATTGACTGCTTACCGTGAACAAGCAGCTAACCTTGAAATTGAAAAAGTTGGTGCAGAACTACGTAAAGCAATGCCATTCGTTGGTAAAAACGACGATGATGCTTTCAAAATCTATAACTAATTCTTAGAATAAAAACAGAAGGCGAGTTGGGGGGTACCTAACTCGCTTTTTACCTTGTAAAGTATTTGAGGAGGAGACATGCTAAGTGCAAAAGATGTGGTGAAAGCCCACAAAGTTTTAAGTGGTGTAGTAGTGAATACACCACTGGAATATGATCATTACTTATCAGAAAAGTATGGAGCTAAGATCTATCTGAAAAAGGAGAATGCGCAAAGAGTTCGCTCTTTTAAAATTCGCGGAGCCTATTATGCCATTTCTCAACTATCAAAAGAAGAACGTGAGCGTGGTGTAGTCTGTGCCTCTGCGGGAAATCATGCCCAAGGTGTCGCCTATACTTGTAAGGAGATGAAGATTCCTGCAACAATTTTTATGCCCATCACAACACCGCAACAAAAGATTGGGCAGGTTCGCTTTTTCGGTGGAGAGTTTGTGACAATCAAGTTGGTTGGGGATACCTTTGATGCTTCTGCTAAGGCAGCGCAAGAGTTTACGTTGTCAGAAAATAGAACCTTTATCGATCCTTTTGATGATATCCATGTTCAAGCTGGTCAAGGAACTGTGGCCTACGAAATTCTTGAAGAAGCCCGTAAAGAGTCTATTGATTTTGATACAGTACTAGTTCCGGTAGGTGGTGGCGGACTGATTGCAGGGGTTTCGACCTATATCAAAGAAACCAATCCCGCTATCGAAGTAATTGGTGTAGAAGCCAATGGTGCCCGTTCGATGAAGGCAGCCTTTGAGGCTGGAGGACCAGTTAAACTCAAAGAAATTGACAAATTTGCTGATGGAATAGCGGTGCAGAAAGTTGGGCAGTTGACTTATGAAGCAACTCGTCAGAATGTTGAAACTCTTATTGGAGTAGATGAGGGTTTGATTTCGGAGACCTTGATTGATCTTTATTCCAAGCAAGGAATTGTCGCCGAACCTGCTGGAGCGGCCAGCATTGCAGCCTTGGAAGTTCTATCGGACTATATCAAAGGTAAGACCATTTGTTGTATCATCTCTGGAGGGAACAACGACATCAACCGTATGCCAGAGATGGAAGAACGTGCCTTGATTTATGATGGCATCAAGCATTACTTTGTTGTGAACTTCCCACAGCGTCCAGGAGCTCTACGGGAGTTTGTAAATGACATTTTGGGGCCCAATGATGACATCACTCGTTTTGAATATATCAAACGGGCCAGCAAGGGGACAGGTCCAGTATTGATTGGGATTGCTCTTGCTGATAAGCATGATTATGCTGGCTTGATTCATCGGATGGAAAAGTTTGACCCATCTTATATCAATCTGAACGGAAATGAGACTTTGTATAATATGCTAGTCTAAAATAAATTTGCTATCATATTATTTGCCAATTTCCTATAATGATGCTATAATGATGGTGACGAAAGGGGGAGATTCCCATGGTTTTACATGTTTTACTTGTTCTCTTTATTCTAGTGCTGATTGCATCAGCGATTATTATCAGCTCTGTATATGTTGTAAGGCAACAGTCTGTCGCTATTATCGAGCGTTTTGGTAAATACCAAAAGTTGAGTAATAGTGGTATTCATGTACGAGCGCCTTTTGGAATTGATAGAATTGCAGCCAGGGTGCAGTTGCGTCTATTGCAAAGTGAGATCGTCGTGGAAACAAAAACACAAGATAATGTATTTGTGACCATGAATGTGGCGACTCAGTATCGAGTGAATGAGAATAATGTCACAGATGCTTACTATAAACTAATGAGACCAGAAGCTCAAATCAAATCCTATATTGAAGATGCTTTGCGTTCATCTGTACCTAAATTGACCTTGGATGAACTATTTGAGAAAAAAGATGAAATTGCATTAGAAGTTCAAAAGCAAGTAGCAGAAGAAATGTCTACATATGGTTACATCATTGTAAAAACACTGATTACGAAGGTTGAGCCTGACGCTGAAGTTAAACAATCAATGAATGAAATCAATGCTGCTCAACGTAAGAGAGTCGCTGCGCAAGAACTTGCAGAAGCAGATAAGATTAAAATTGTGACCGCGGCAGAAGCAGAGGCAGAAAAAGATCGCCTACACGGGGTAGGGATTGCAGAACAGCGTAAGGCTATTGTTGACGGACTTGCTGATTCTATTCAAGAATTAAAAGGAGCCAATGTTGAACTCACGGAAGCCCAGATTATGTCCATTCTATTAACAAATCAGTATTTGGATACTTTGAATAATTTCGCAGATAATAAGGGCAATAATACCATCTTCCTACCAGCAAATCCTGATGGAGTTGAAGATATACGAACAAGCATATTATCAGCTTTAAAAGCTAAGTAATAATAATTCATTATTTGTTTTCAATAAGTAGATGTTTTTTGGATAATCCTAAAAGAATGGATATATTTCAGTATCGTAAAGAACAAAATAGGAGAAGAACATGGCTAAATCAAACTTTGAAAAAGTAGAATCAGTTGTTGGCTGGGTTCGTGATAAGAAAATCACAGGTTACCGTATCTCTAAGGAAACAAATGCACGTGAAATGTCAATTATTGCTTTGGCACAAGGTCGTGCAAAAGTGAAAAATATTTCATTTGAAACAGCTCTAGGCTTAATTGATTTTTATGACAAGAATCATGAAAAATTTGAAGATTAAACTAGGCTTACAGGCAGATTCTTAAAATGGATCTGCCTTTTGTTTTGAAAAGAGTTAGTAAAAAGACTACATATTTTATGCAGTCTTTGCTTGTTAGTTGAGATAGCGCTGAAGAAATTCTCGCGTTCGTTCTTCTTTAGGGTTCGTGAAGAGGTCTTCTGGCTTGCCTTCTTCGGCAATGACACCCTTATCCATAAAGATGACACGGTGTGAGACATCGCGGGCGAACTCCATTTCGTGGGTGACGACGATCATAGTCAGGCCTTCTTGAGCCAGGTCTTGCATGATTTTAAGGACTTCACCGACCATTTCTGGGTCAAGGGCAGATGTTGGTTCGTCGAAAAGGATGGCGTCAGGATTCATGGAGAGGGCGCGTGCGATGGCCACACGTTGCTTCTGGCCACCAGAGAGTTGTTTTGGTTTGGCTTGCCAATAGCGTTCTCCCATGCCAACTTTTTCAAGATTTTCTTTGGCAATTTTTTCAGCTTCAGAGCGTTCTCGTTTAAGGACAGTCGTTTGGGCGACGATCGTATTTTCGAGAACATCGAGATTTTCAAAGAGATTGAAGGATTGAAAAACCATTCCGAGCTTTTCACGATAGTGAGTAAGGTCATAGCCTTTTGCAAGGACGTTTTCTCCGCGATAGAGAATTTCCCCCTCAGTAGGTGTTTCAAGTAGGTTGATAGAACGTAGGAAGGTTGATTTTCCGCTTCCTGAGCTCCCGATGATGGAGATAACCTCTCCTTTGTGGACTGACAGAGAGATGTCTTTTAAGACTTCATTTTGTCCATAGAATTTTTTGAGGTGTTTAATTTCAAGAATGGGTTGATTCATTATTTCAAGTCCTCCGTTTGCATTTGATTAGCACCTGTAGTGTAGGTATCCATGTCCATGCGTCTTTCGATGAAGCGCAAGATACGGGTCACTGTGAAGGTGAGGACAAAGTAAATCACGGCGATGATTGTAAATGTCTGGAAGTATTGATAAGTTTGGGTGGCCACAGTATTACCAGAGAAGTAGAGTTCTACCACAGAGATAACATTCAGTACAGAGGTATCTTTGATATTGATGACAAACTCATTACCAGTAGCAGGTAAGATATTGCGAACGACCTGAGGGAGGACAACCTTGCGCATGGTTTGATTGTGGGTCATACCAAGAGCAGTTGCAGCTTCAAATTGTCCCTTATCGACTGCTAGGATACCTCCACGGACGATTTCTGTCATGTAGGCCCCCGTGTTGATTGAAACGATGAAGATGGCAGCCAGTGTACGGTCAAGGTTAATACCGAAGGCTTGTGCTGTACCGTAGTAGATAACCATAGATTGAACGATCATAGGCGTGCTACGGAAAATTTCAATATAGACATTGAGAATCCAGCCAAGTAGCTTTTGCAAGCCATAGATGGCCTTGCTTTCAGATAGTGGAGCAGTACGGAAGACTCCTATTGCAAGCCCGATAATAAGCCCTGCGATGGTCCCGATAATGGAGATCAAGAGTGTGATACCAGCACCACGCAAGAGTTGTTGCCAGTTTTCAGAAAGGATCTTAGCGACTTGACTAAAGAAACTACTTTCTTCCTCCGTTGTTGTCGCCTCAACTGGTTGCTCTTTGATCATCCGATCCATAAGAGCTACTTGTTCGTCCTTAGAAATGGTTTCGATGCTGGCATTGATTTGGCTGATGCGGCTGTCATCTTTACGAAGTCCAATGGCAATAGCGGTGTCTTCTTCTCCGGTTTCAAAGCCTTTGTCAAGCTGGACCATCTTGAATTTGGAGTTGGCAGATTCAGCGGTCAGGGCTTCAGGGCGTTCTGAAACATAGGCATCGATGACACCTGCTTCAAGTGCTTGACGCATCTGAGCAAAATCCCCCATGGCTGTTTCTTTTTTGGCACCTGGGATTTGGGAAATCAAGTCATAAAGGTAAACGCCTTGTTGAGACGTGATTTTTGCTCCGCTAAAATCGTTTAAAGATTTGGCGTTGGCATAGGCAGAGTCCTTTTTGACCAATAGAACAGGTTCACTAGTATAGTAACTGCTTGAAAAGGCAATTTCTTGTTTACGTTCAGCCGTTGGGCTCATACCTGCAATGATCATATCGATTTTGCCAGAAGTAAGAGCAGGAACAAGTCCTTCCCACTTGGTTTTAACGACCAAAGGTTCCTTACCTAGATCTTTGGCAATCTTTTTAGCGATTTGGACATCGTAGCCATTGGCATATTGGTTGGTACCGTCAATTTTAACAGCACCGTTACTATCATCGTCTTGGGTCCAGTTGAAGGGGGCGTAAGCTGCCTCCATCCCGATGCGTAAATATTCGTCAGCTTGGACCTTGCTAACTAGTCCTAAGGTAAGGGCTAGGCTAGCAAGGATAGATAAGCATAATTTTTTCATGTTTTCTCCTATTTCTAGTCTAAAAATGACTTCTCTCTATTGTATCGAAAAATAGTGAGATTTTCAATACAAGTAAGCCTTTACTTATAAAAAATGATATAATGATAGCAAAGATAAAAAGGGGGATTGTGTTGTGAAAAAGACTTTTTTCTTGCTTTTATTTAGCTTGTTTTGTATTTTACCACTCTCTGTTTTTGCGGTTGATTTCAAGATTCGCTCTTATCAAGGTGATTTGTATATTCATGCAGATAATACAGCAGAATTTAGGGAGAAAGTAGTCTATTATTTTGATGAAGACTTTAATGGACAACTAGTAGGACTTGGCCGTTCTGGTAAGATGCCAAAGGGCTTTGAAATAGATTCCAGTCCAAAGGTTCAGGTATGGAAAAATGCTAGCGCCATTGAGAATGTCAATAGTGAAGTGATAGAAGAATCGGAAGGGTATACTGTAAAAGTGTATAATCCAGGCCAAGGGGGAGATACTGTTGAAGTGGTAATCACATGGCAATTAAAAAATCTCCTATTTCTATATGATGATATCGCGGAACTTAATTGGCAACCCTTGACGGATAGTTCAGAACCTATCG
Source organism: Streptococcus mitis (assembly GCF_003943905.1). Lineage (GTDB taxonomy): Bacteria > Bacillota > Bacilli > Lactobacillales > Streptococcaceae > Streptococcus > Streptococcus mitis_BC. The sequence goes on along the minus strand of NZ_RJNS01000004.1, from coordinate 121,648 downwards.
AAAATTTTGAGTTTCGGGTAATGGGCTTTAATGGAGCTGAAAAACTTTTCTTTCATACAGGGAAACTCTTTACAGAGGGCAAGGTAGAGAAGATGGATGGTGATTATCGTGTTCATTTGCAGAACCTACCTCGTCAGCGTGGGGTTGAATTGCATGCCTATTGGCCTAGAAAAGATTTTGGAACGGCTTTGGATCAGGGATTGAAGGGCAATCGTTTAGCAGAATTTGAAAAAATAGAGGAATCCATTACTGCTGAAAAAACTCAAAGTAAAGCTCTGGCTACGTGGATTATCCCTTTACTGCTCTCGATTTCTTTAGTCTTAAGTGTCATTTTCTACCACATTTACAGAAGAAAAACCTCCCCATCGAAGAAATATGACAAAAATCNCCGTCTCTATGAACCGCCAATGGACTTAGAACCGATGGTTTTATCGGAAGCTGTTTACTCCACTTCTTTAGAGGAAGTCAGTCCCTTGACCAAGGGAGGAGGGAAGTTCACCTTTGACCAACTCGTTCAGGCAACTTTATTGGATGTGATCGACCGTGGAAATGTTTCAATCATCTCAAATGGAGACGAGGTCCGTCTAAAAGTCGTAAAAGAAAAAGGATTAGCAAGTTTTGAAAAAGATTGCCTTAATTTGGCTTTTTCAGGAAGAGAAGAAGTGCTTGTTTCAGATTTGTTTGCAGATTACCAAGTGTCAACTAGTCTTTACCAAGGTGCAAAAGCAACTGATGAAAAACGGATTCAGAAAACGGGACGTAAGCTTAAGTCTTCTTTCGAGCAAGCTCTGAAGCAGATGCAGGATGGGGTGAGAAAGCGGGTTTCCTCTTTGCAACTTCCAGATTATTATCGTCCACTGAGTAATGGAGAAAAAATCTTGCGATTGACGATAGGTGTCTCTACGCTTCTACCTGCTTTCGTTGGTTTTGGCTGGTTCTTGTATAGTTTGGATGCTCACGGGTACCTTTCTCTACCACTTCCTATCCTTGGGTTTGTGAGCTTGATGTTAGCTGCCGTCTATTATTGGACGACACGATTTGATACTCGTGATGGTGTTTTAAACGAAGAAGGACTAGAAGCATACTATCTCTGGACTAGTTTTGAAAACATGCTTCGCGATATCGCTCACCTAGACAAGGCAGAATTAGAAAGTATTGTTCTTTGGAATCGCCTCCTTGTCTATGCTACTTTATTTGGTTATGCGGACAAGGTGAGTCATTTGATGAAATCTTATCAGATTCAAGTTGAGAACCCAGATATCAATCTTTACATAGCTTATGGCTGGCACAGTATGTTTTATCATTCAACTGCTCAAATGAGTCACTATGCTAGTATTGCAAACACAGCAAGTACCTACTCCGTCTCTTCTGGAAGTGGAAGTTCTGGCGGAGGATTCTCAGGAGGCGGAGGCGGTGGTAGTATCGGAGCCTTCTAGAAAAAATCTATCACAACATCCGAAATTATGCTATAATAGAGGACAGAAAAAGGAGTAATGTATGTATTTTATTGAAATTTTGAAGTCAATCTTTTTTGGGATTGTTGAAGGAATTACAGAATGGTTGCCTATATCAAGTACTGGCCACTTGATCCTGGTTGAAGAATTTGTACAATACAAGGACCAGAATGAAGCCTTCATGTCTATGTTTAATGTTGTCATTCAGCTGGGAGCTATTTTAGCAGTTATGGTGATTTACTTTAACAAGCTTAATCCTTTCAAACCTGGTAAAACTAAGGTAGAAGTTCGTCGAACTTGGCAATTGTGGTCAAAAGTTCTCGTTGCAACCTTGCCTTTACTATTGGTTTTTAAACTAGATGATTGGTTTGATGCCAACTTCCATAACATGGTTTCGGTTGCAATCATGTTGATTATCTATGGTGTTGCCTTTATCTATCTTGAAAAACGAAATAAGGCGCAAGCCGTTGAACCAACAGTAACAGAGTTAGACAAGTTGCCTTATAAAACAGCCCTTTACATTGGACTCTTCCAAGTCCTCGCCCTCTTCCCAGGAACGAGCCGTTCAGGTGCGACGATTGTTGGTGGTTTGTTAAATGGAACGAGCCGCTCTGTCGTAACAGAGTTTACCTTCTATCTCGGAATTCCTGTTATGTTCGGAGCCAGTGCTTTAAAGATTTTCAAATTTATTAAAGCAGGTCAACTCTTGAGTTTTGGACAACTGTTCTTGCTCTTGGTTGCTATGGGTGTTGCCTTTGCGGTCAGCATGGTTGCCATTCGTTTCTTGACCAGCTATGTGAAGAAACACGACTTTACACTCTTTGGTAAATACCGTATCGTACTCGGTAGCGTTTTGTTGCTCTATAGTTTTGTGCGTTTATTTGTATAAGAAAAAGCTTGAGGGAATTTTCCTTCAAGCTTTTTAAAATCCTGTCACTGTAATTCCTAGTAAACGAACGCCTTTCTCTTTTTCGGCTAGTTCTTCGTAAAGTTGAAGGGCGGTTTGAGAAATCTGGCTAGCGTCCTGTGTTGCTTGTGAGAGGCTTTTCCGCCTAGTTAGAGTGGAGAAGTCAGCGTAACGAATCTTTAGGATAATGATTTTTCCAGCTTTGTCTTGTTTGCTGAGATTGAGAGCAACTTTTTCAGAGAGAAGAGTCAGCTCTTTTTTGATGTCCTCTTCAGCCTGGAGAATCTTTCCATAGGTTTTCTCCTTGCCAATGGACTTACGAATGCGATTGGCCTTGACTGGTGAGTTATGAATGCCTCTAGCTTTCCGATAAAGGTCAAAACCGAGTCTGCCAAACCGATCGATTAAAGTGACTTCAGAAACGTCTAATAAGTCTGCGCCAGTATAAATGCCCATTTCATGAAGCCTTTCCACTGTTTTCTTGCCCACTCCATGAAATTTAGAAATATCCATTTGTTTGAGAAATTCTTGGGCTTGGTCAGGGAGGATAACTGTCAAACCATGTGGCTTTTGATAATCGCTGGCCATTTTAGCTAGAAATTTATTGTAAGAAACACCTGCAGAAGCGGTAAGGTGCAGCTCCTGCCAGATATCTTGTTGAATGAGACGAGCTATTTTGACAGCTGACTTGATACCGAGTTTATTTTCTGTCACATCCAAGTAGGCTTCGTCAATACTCATAGGTTCAATCAGGTCGGTGTAACGTTTAAAAATAGCTCGGATCTCAAGTCCCACAGTTTTGTATTTTTCATAATTTCCCGAGATAAAGACGGCTTGAGGGCAACGCTCATAAGCTTCTTTAGAACTCATGGCTGAATGAACACCAAAAGCTCTCGCCTCGTAGCTACAGGTAGAAACGACACCTCGACCACCTGTTTGTCTGGGGTCGCTCCCAATGATAACAGGTTTGCCCTTTAACTTAGGATTATCTCTTATTTCCACCGCAGCAAAAAAGGCATCCATGTCGATATGGATGATTTTTCTGGACAAATCATTAATCAATGGAAATATGAGCATTTTTTCTTCCTTTCTAGTGTCATTTTCTATTTATTATACCCTTTTTTCTGAAAAAATGGGAAAGAGTACTCATTCTTTCAAATATATAATACAGATCGCACTGATAAACAGACTGTATTAGAAAAGAAAGTGATAAAAAAGCCTTTTTTCGCTTGTTGAAATCGGTTACTGTATGGTATACTGGTCTCATGAATGTAACAGATGACTGTTACTAGAAAGAAAAATGAGGACATTAACATGGTTGTTAAGACAGTTGTTGAAGCACAAGACATTTTTGATAAAGCTTGGGAAGGCTTCAAAGGCGTAGATTGGAAAGAAAAAGCAAGTATTTCTCGCTTCGTTCAAGCTAACTACACACCTTACGATGGAGATGAAAGCTTCCTTGCTGGACCAACAGAACGTTCACTTCACATTAAAAAGATTGTAGAAGAAACAAAAGCACACTACGAAGAAACTCGTTTCCCAATGGACACTCGTCCAACATCTATTGCTGATATTCCTGCTGGATTTATCGACAAAGAAAACGAATTGATTTTTGGTATCCAAAACGATGAACTCTTCAAATTGAACTTCATGCCAAAAGGTGGTATCCGTATGGCTGAAACTACTTTGAAAGAAAATGGATACGAACCAGATCCAGCTGTTCACGAAATCTTTACTAAATACGTAACAACAGTTAACGACGGTATCTTCCGTGCCTATACTTCAAACATCCGTCGCGCTCGTCACGCTCACACTGTAACTGGTCTTCCAGATGCCTACTCACGTGGACGTATCATCGGTGTTTACGCACGTCTTGCTCTTTACGGTGCAGACTACTTGATGCAAGAAAAAGTAAACGACTGGAATGCAATTAAAGAAATTGATGAAGAAACAATCCGTCTTCGTGAAGAAGTAAACCTTCAATACCAGGCATTGCAACAAGTTGTTCGCTTGGGTGACCTTTACGGAGTTGATGTCCGCAAACCAGCGATGAACGTCAAAGAAGCCATCCAATGGGTGAACATCGCCTTTATGGCTGTCTGCCGTGTTATCAACGGTGCTGCAACATCTCTAGGACGTGTGCCAATCGTATTGGATATCTTTGCAGAACGTGACCTTGCTCGTGGCACATTTACTGAATCAGAAATCCAAGAGTTCGTTGATGATTTCGTTATGAAACTTCGTACAGTTAAATTTGCTCGTACAAAAGCTTATGACCAATTGTACTCAGGTGACCCAACCTTCATCACAACTTCTATGGCTGGTATGGGTAACGACGGTCGTCACCGTGTTACTAAGATGGACTACCGTTTCTTGAACACTCTTGACAACATCGGTAACTCTCCAGAGCCAAACTTGACAGTTCTTTGGACTGACAAATTGCCATACAACTTCCGTCGCTACTGTATGCATATGAGCCACAAACACTCTTCTATCCAATACGAAGGTGTAACAACAATGGCTAAAGACGGATACGGTGAAATGAGCTGTATCTCATGCTGTGTGTCACCGCTTGACCCAGAAAACGAAGATCAACGCCACAACATCCAGTACTTCGGTGCTCGTGTAAACGTTTTGAAAGCCCTTCTTACTGGTTTGAACGGTGGTTACGACGATGTTCACAAAGACTACAAAGTATTTGACATCGATCCTATCCGTGACGAAGTTCTTGAATTTGAATCAGTTAAAGCGAACTTTGAAAAATCTCTTGACTGGTTGACTGACACTTATGTAGATGCTTTGAACATCATCCACTACATGACTGACAAGTACAACTACGAAGCTGTTCAAATGGCCTTCTTGCCAACGAAACAACGTGCCAACATGGGATTCGGTATCTGTGGATTTGCTAACACTGTTGATACATTGTCAGCGATTAAATACGCTACCGTTAAACCAATCCGTGATGAAGATGGTTATATCTACGATTATGAAACAATCGGTGAATACCCACGTTGGGGTGAAGATGACCCACGTTCAAACGAATTGGCAGAATGGTTGATCGAAGCTTATACAACTCGTCTACGTAGCCACAAACTTTACAAAGACGCAGAAGCTACAGTATCACTATTGACAATCACATCTAACGTTGCTTACTCTAAACAAACTGGTAACTCACCAGTCCACAAAGGTGTATACCTCAACGAAGATGGTTCTGTGAACTTGTCTAAACTTGAATTCTTCTCACCAGGTGCTAACCCTTCTAACAAAGCTAAAGGTGGATGGTTGCAAAACTTGAACTCACTTGCTAGCCTTGACTTTGGTTACGCAGCTGACGGTATCTCATTGACAACTCAAGTTTCTCCACGTGCTCTTGGTAAGACTCGTGACGAACAAGTGGATAACTTGGTAACAATCCTTGATGGTTACTTCGAAAACGGTGGACAACACGTTAACTTGAACGTTATGGACTTGAACGATGTTTACGAAAAGATCATGTCAGGTGAAGACGTTATCGTACGTATCTCTGGATACTGTGTAAACACTAAATACCTCACTCCAGAACAAAAAACTGAATTGACACAACGTGTCTTCCACGAAGTTCTTTCAATGGATGACGCATTGAGCTAAGATTCAATTGTAATAGAGAAAAGCCAGTCGATATGACTGGCTTTTTGTGTGCTTAAAAATTTTTTAAAAAATAGTCAAATTTGGTCAAAAAATTATTGACTTTTACTGACCAAAGTGATATAGTAGAAACATAAGGAAAATGAATTCCTTAAAAAGCTCATTTTCAACGAATTGTTCCTTGAGAATGAAGTGTAGAATCCCAGGAAAGGGGTGAGGCCTATGTTAAATCTAACAGATTTTGAAAAGAAGATGATAAAAGGCTTATTTAAAAAAGAAAAACCAGAAATTATACGTAGGGTAGCTAGTTAGCTAGTCTAAAATTTTTAAAACAAAGGTCAAAGATAGTCAATATCAGAGGCCGCGAATAATGAACAATAAACGAGGTAAAGAATATGAATAACAACTTTAACAACATGGATGATTTGTTTAACCAATTGATGGGTGGTATGCGAGGATACAGTTCTGAAAATCGTCGCTACTTGATTAATGGACGTGAAGTGACACCTGAGGAATTTGCTCATTATCGTGCAACTGGTCAATTGCCAGGAAATGCAGAATCTGATGGACAAATGCAACAACACGCGTCAGGTATGAAACAAGACGGTGTCCTTGCTAAACTAGGTCGTAACTTGACAGCGGAAGCTCGCGAGGGCAAGTTGGATCCTGTTATCGGACGAAACAAGGAAATTCAAGAAACATCTGAAATCCTCTCACGCCGTACCAAGAACAATCCTGTTCTGGTCGGAGATGCAGGTGTTGGTAAGACAGCCGTTGTCGAAGGTCTAGCACAAGCCATTGTGAACGGAGATGTTCCAGCTGCTATCAAGAATAAGGAAATCATTTCCATTGATATCTCAGGTCTCGAGGCTGGTACTCAATACCGTGGTAGCTTTGAAGAAAATGTGCAAAATCTAGTCAACGAAGTGAGAGAAGCAGGAAATATTATCCTCTTCTTTGATGAAATTCACCAAATCCTTGGCGCTGGTAGCACTGGTGGAGACAGTGGATCTAAAGGGCTTGCGGATATTCTCAAGCCAGCTCTCTCTCGTGGTGAGTTGACCGTTATTGGAGCAACAACTCAGGATGAATACCGTAACACTATCTTGAAGAATGCAGCTCTTGCTCGTCGTTTCAACGAAGTCAAGGTCAATGCTCCTTCAGCAGAGGATACCTTTAAAATTCTTCAAGGGATTCGTGACCTCTATCAACAACACCACAATGTCATTTTGCCAGACGAAGTCTTGAAAGCAGCAGTGGATTATTCAATCCAGTACATTCCTCAACGTAGCTTGCCTGATAAGGCTATCGACCTTGTCGATGTAACTGCGGCTCACTTGGCAGCTCAACATCCAGTAACAGATGTTCATGCTGTTGAACGTGAAATTGAGGCAGAAAAAGACAAGCAAGAAAAAGCAGTTGAGGCAGAAGACTTTGAAGCAGCTCTTAATGCCAAAACTCGCATTGCAGAATTGGAGAAAAAAGTCGAAAACCACACAGAAGATATGAAAGTGACTGCCACTGTCAATGATGTGGCCGAATCTGTGGAACGAATGACAGGTATTCCAGTATCTCAAATGGGAGCGTCAGACATCGAACGTTTGAAAGATATGGCTCATCGTTTGGAACACAAGGTAATCGGCCAAGATAAAGCGGTTGAAGCAGTGGCTCGTGCTATCCGTCGTAATCGTGCTGGTTTTGATGAAGGCAATCGCCCAATCGGTAGCTTCCTCTTTGTGGGTCCTACTGGGGTTGGTAAGACCGAGCTGGCTAAGCAATTGGCACTCGATATGTTTGGAACCAAGGATGCGATCATTCGTTTGGATATGTCTGAATACAGTGACCGCACAGCTGTATCTAAGCTAATCGGTACAACTGCTGGTTATGTGGGGTATGATGACAATAGCAATACCTTGACAGAACGTGTTCGTCGCAATCCTTACTCTATCATTCTCTTGGATGAGATTGAAAAGGCTGATCCTCAAGTCATTACTCTTCTCCTCCAAGTCTTGGATGATGGTCGTTTGACTGATGGCCAAGGAAATACTGTTAACTTTAAAAACACTGTCATTATCGCAACATCAAATGCTGGATTTGGCTATGAAGCTAACTTGACAGAAGATGCGGATAAACCAGAGTTGATGGATCGCTTGAAACCATTCTTCCGTCCAGAGTTCCTCAACCGCTTTAACGCAGTTATCGAGTTCTCACACTTAAATAAGGAAGATCTTTCTAAGATTGTGGACTTGATGTTGGCTGAAGTCAACCAAACCTTGGCTAAGAAAGGAATTGACCTTGAAGTTAGTCAAGCAGCTAAGGACTTTATCACAGAAGAAGGCTATGACGAAGTCATGGGTGTTCGTCCTCTCCGTCGTGTAGTTGAACAACAAATCCGTGATAAGGTGACAGACTTCCACTTGGATCATCTAGATGCCAAACATTTGGAAGCAGATATGGAAGATGGCGCTTTAGTCATTCGAGAAAAAGCCTAACCCGAGATTTTGAGAATAAAAAAGAACCAGTTATTGTAACTGGTTCTTTTGCGTTTAGATAACATGACGCTCAAAAGCATCATCTGAAATACCTTGTTCTAGGATGAGTTTCGCCCATTCTTTAGCAGAAAAGAGGCTGTGGTCCTTGTAGTTTCCGCAAGATTCGATGGTTGTTCCAGGGACATCTTCCCAAGTAGTAGTCTCAGCAATTTCCTTGAGCGAATCCTTGATAACAGCTGCAATCTCAGCGCTAGTATGGCGTCCCCACATAATCATGTGGAAACCAGTACGGCAACCGAAGGGCGAACAGTCAATCATGCCGTCAATGCGGGTACGGATGAGTTTGGCCAAGAGGTGCTCGATAGTGTGAAGGCCAGCGGTAGGGATAGAGTCCTCGTTTGGTTGCACCAAGCGAATATCAAAGTTGGAGATGACATCTCCCTTTGGCCCTGTTTCTTCTCCAATCAAGCGGACATAGGGTGCTTTAACAATGGTGTGGTCAAGTTCAAAACTTTCAACAATAACTTCTTTTGACATGATAGTTCCTTTCAGTTTTCTTCTTTCATTATATCATAAAGCCTGTTCTTGATGGAGTTTGATAAATGACTTTTTGATACTAGAATGATAATAAAGCCTCCGTACAGAAACCTCAGAATTATAAAGAAAGAATGGAGAGAAGAATACCTTGTGAAAGAAAAGTTTAGTTTTTTCTAGTGGAATTAAGGTGATTTTTGAAAAGTGGATCAACTTTTTCTGAAATTTCTGTTTAATCTCTGAACTAATTCTGAACTAGATTGGATATACTGGAGAAAATAAAGATAAAGGAGTTCGTTATGGAACATATGGTAAAAATAGAAGGAGTCTGCAAAAAGCAGGGAAGCAAGCAGATTTTAGAAGATATTTCTTTTACAGCTATAAGCGGTCGGATTACAGCTTTTCTAGGCCCAAATGGTGCAGGGAAAAGTTCGACCTTGAGGATTCTCTTGGGGTTAGATCGGGCGACAGCAGGAACTGCGACTTTTGATGGGCGAACTTATCAGTCAATGACTTATCCGCTCAGAACGGTAGGTGCATCCTTTGATGGCATTGGCGGTCTGCCAAATCGAAAGGTCTATGACCACTTGAGAATTATTGCGACGAGTAATGCTATTCCCAAGTCTCGGATCGATGAGGTTTTGGAGATGACTGGAATCGCTCATAAGAGGAAGGATCTCTTGTCAAGCCTGTCTCTGGGGGAAGGTCAGCGGTTGGGTTTAGCAGCAGCTTTGCTGTGTGATCCTCAGTTTCTTATATTAGATGAGCCGACCAATGGACTGGATCCAAGTGGGATTAAGTGGTTTAGAAAGTTTATCCGTCAGCAGGCTGATTTAGGGAAAACGGTACTTCTATCTTCCCATATCCTGTCAGAGGTGCAAATGGTGACAGATGATGTAGTCTTAATTCATCATGGGCGAATTATTGAGCAGGGACGATTGGAAGAGGTGCTGCAAGATTCAGACAGTCTAGAAGATCTCTTCTTTGATTTGACAGAGGAGGTTTAAGATGAAAGAAACGCTGTCCTTATTGCATTCAGAATGGTTGAAAATCCGCTCAACAAAGGCTTTCAGAGTGAGTATGGCCTTTATGTTGCTATTGGTGCCTGTCGTATCCTGGCTGGAGGGCCGACAGTATTTGTCTATTGGCTTGGATGCTACGCCTGAGACGGTTCCCGGTTTGGCAGAAGCCATTGATCCGCTGGAATATCTAGGTCTCAACGGGGCCTCTATGGCAGGCATGGTTTTGGTCGTTTTAGCTGGAATTTTGGGAGCTATGGAATTTCAGTCTCATAGCTTGAGAACTAGCCTCTTGACCTGTAATAACCGCCTGAAGTTGCTTGTGGGGAAACTCATGACCTTTGCTTGCTTTTCTCTTGCTACTAGCTTTTTATCAATTTGCTTTAGTTATATGGCCATGCATCTGGCTTTAGGAAAGGAAGGGCTTGCTCCGATTCTGCTCAATCAGGCAGCTTGGAGTCTGATTTTGTGGAAAACCTTATCTCTGACCTTATTGGGAATCCTTTCGTTTTTGTTAGGTTTATTGGCTCGGACCATGCTAGTTCCTCTGCTTTTTCTCGTACCCCAGATCTATAATCTAGGAAACTACCTGGCAGCTCACACGAGTTGGGGGGCTTATTTGCCACAGCCAGCAGGAGAGCTGCTTACTGCAACACCAACTTCCCAATATGTCAACAATCCCTTGCAAGGGCTCTTGATACTAGGCGCATGGTTGCTAGTCATCGGCGGCATGACCTCTCTGCGCTTTTTGAAGACGGATTTAGGAGGGCGCTACTGATGATCAAAGCTCTGCTTAGAAGTGAATGGATTAAGTTCCGTTCTTACTATCTCGCTCTTGGTGCCGCCTTGGTGGTTCTGGTAGTCGTTCCTTTTTTTCTGATGAATCTTGACTATAGTCAGACAGCAGTTGGCCAGACGAAGGCTCTGAGTGAGGCTTTGCATGCCCTCTATCTAGCGCAGCCTGTCATGGTCATCTTTACTTCCCTCTATTTTGCTCAGGAGTTTGTCAAGTCTGGGATGCGAACGAATTTTCTAACTGTATCAAATAGAAAGGCTTGGTTGGCTGGGAAATTCCTTTTTCTGGTCTTGCTGCTCTTGATCCTCTACAGTATCATGATAGGCAGCTGTTTCCTTGTTATGCTAGCTCGTTTTGACCTAGACTTTAGCTGGTTCTTAATGGGGAAATTCCTCTATTACAGCTCTTTTGGTCTTCTCAGCAATCTTTTTCTGGCTTTTTTAACTGCCGGCCTTGCTTTGCTATTTCAATCTTGGGTTGTGCCGGTGTCGGTGCTCTTTCCTCTCTTGATTGGCCTCAGTCGTTTATTGGCAACTTTTATCCAGGAAGCAAAATACCTGCCCGATCTGGCTACGCTAAATCTTTTTGAGTATGAAGGACTTCAGCATTCAATAGATCTCTCAGGGCTGGGAATACAGCTGTTATGGTTAGCTTTGGTTTGGAGCTCTGCTATATTCTTAACCTTGAAACGAGACGTTCGCTAGAGGTATGCTATAATGGAACTTATGAGACAGTATCGTATTTTGGTGGTTGATGATGACAGGAGCATTTTGAAGCTGGTGAAAAACGTCCTAAAGCTCGATGCTTATGATGTGACGACGCTTGATCGGATAGAAGACCTAGAGCTGACGCATTTTGTCGGATATGACTTGATTCTGCTGGATGTGATGATGGAGCCTGTTAATGGTTTTGAGTTGTGTTCCTACATTCGTCCTCATCTTTCGTGTCCAATTATCTTTCTGACGGCCAAGGAGTTGGAGGCGGACAAAGTAGAAGGGCTCTTTCGCGGAGCAGATGACTATATTGTCAAGCCTTTTGGAACCAAAGAATTGCTGGCGCGTGTCAGAGCTCATCTTCGGCGAGAGGAAAGACGGAAGGAGCGCTATTCTGAAATTGCTTCTTGTCAATTTTATCCAGAGCGCTATGAAGTTGCCTGTTTTGGTAAAGTCTTGAAATTTTCAGAGCGAGAGTTTAAGTTACTGCATTTACTAGCTAGCAATCCCAAGCAGACTTTCTCAGCTGAACGCTTGCATGCCTTGCTTTATCCAGAAAGTTCAGAAACACAGCTTCGCTCCATCTCAGAATACGTATATCAGATTCGTCAAAAATGCAAACAAGAAGGGCTGCAAGCAATCGCAACAGTGAGAGGAGTAGGCTATAGATGGCAATTAGAATACGAAATTTCAAAAGCCTAGTCTGGACAACTAGTTTAAAAATCGTCTTTTTCCATGTTTTGATTTTTGTGCTTATAGGCTATGAATTTACGCAAGGAAGTGATCACGTTCTTTTTACCTTGTTCTTTTGGGCAGGGAGCTTGCTGCTGATTACTTTTTATCATATTTTGAAATTGCTCCGAAAAATCGACAGGGAAATAAAAATGCTAATGAGCAAGAGGCTTTTAGAAGAAAATCAAAGCCAGCTTTTTCGGATTGAGGAAATGCTAGAAGTCTATAGCGATTTACGGAGCAGCCACCAAGAAAATGCTCGTCTTCTAGAAAAAGAGCAGCAGCATAATCAGGAGTTGATTTTACAGCTATCAGCGACATCGCACGATTTGAAGACGTCCCTAACTGTGATTAAGGGGAATGCTGAGCTCTTGGGGTTGGCGCAGTTGAGCCAGCCACAGGCAGACTATGCTGCTGAGATTTTGCAGGCCAGTCACAAGATGGAAGAGTATTGTGGCTCTTTGATTGATTATGCTAAGACTTTTCAGATTGATGCTAATCAGTTCAGCCAACTTTCCTTAGAAGACTTTTTGGTTTATCTACAGGACGATTGGGCACTGTTCAGCAAACAGGAAAGTTATCGTTTTTCTCTCCAAGAAGGTTGTGATCTTAGTCTGATTTTGTCGATTCATTTGGACTATCTCAAACGGGCTTTGCTCAATATTTTACTGAATGCGCTTGAACATGCAGACCAGAATCAAAAGGAAGTCAAGCTAACGGTATCAGTGCAGCAGGACCAGTTGGTTTTTGCTATCTGGAACAACGGCCCTTCATTTTCAGAGGAGATGCTGCTGGGAGCGGAACGGCTCTTTTACCAGAGTGACCAAAGCCGCAATTCAGCTAATCCCCATCATGGTATCGGCTTAGCCTTTTCTAAGCAGGTGGCTCTCTTGCATGGTGGTCGTCTGACCCTGCTCAATCCAGACCAAGGAGGAGCCTGTGTCGAGTTGACAATTTCATTGAAATAAGTTAGGTTGGAAAAAATCATAAAACGCATAATACCAAGTGTTCAAAAAGCCTTGATATTATGCGTTTTATCTTTTATCGTGTAAAGATTTACTGGATTTTCCCTCAGATTGAGTTTTTGCCCAGCCTTGTTCATTTATTTGCGATACAAGCGATCGTATTGGTAGTAAGGGTCAAAGGTCACGTTGATACCTAGTTTGCGAAGGACATTCTTGTCTTCGTCGGTCAAGATGATGGTTGAATGGGCTTCGCTTCCTTTTAGGTTACCAAGTTCCTTCATGGCGCGCGCAGCATCAGGATTTTCCATAGCTGTGATGGCAAGAGCAATCAGGATTTCATTTGAGTGCAGGCGCGGATTGCGACTGCCTAGATGATTGATTTTAAGACCTTGGATTGGTTTGACAACTTCAGGCTCAATCAACTTCACTTCTTTAGCGATGTTAGCGGATTTTTTGATGGCATTGATCAAAGCAGCAGCTGTTGGACCAAAGAGTTCTGAGTTTTTACCAGTGACAATGTCACCAGATGGTAATTCGAGAGCTAGGGCAGGTCCGCCGGTTTCTTCAGCCTTTTGACGTGCTGCGACAGCAACTTTACGGTCTGCAGGTGTGATACCGAGGTCGTTCATGAGCAACTCGATTTTTTTGACAGCAGATTCGCCTACTTTTTCGGCTTTGAAATCAAGAACGGTTTGATAGTAACGGCGGATGATTTCTTGCTTAGACGCCTCTATAGCGGCTTCATTATCTGTAATAGCAAAACCAACCATGTTGACACCCATGTCTGTCGGTGAAGCGTATGGAGACTCTCCTAGGATACGTTCTAGCATGCGCTTGAGCACTGGGAAAATTTCGATATCACGGTTGTAGTTGACAGTGGTTTCTCCGTAGGTTTGAAGGTGGAAGGGGTCAATCATGTTGACATCATCTAGGTCTGCTGTAGCAGCCTCGTAGGCCAAGTTGACTGGATGATGAAGGGGCAGGTTCCAGACTGGGAAAGTTTCAAATTTAGCGTAGCCAGACTTGATACCGTTGATTTGGTCGTGGTACATATTGGACACACAGGTTGCCAATTTCCCAGAACCAGGTCCAGGAGCCGTTACGACGATTAATTTACGACTGGTTTTGATGTAGTCGTTTTTCCCCATACCTTCTGGAGAAATGATATGATCCATATCCGTTGGGTATCCTTTGATTGGATAATGAAGATAAGAATCAATTCCGTTTTTCTCTAGCTGGTTGCGGAAGGCATCTGCAGCGGGTTGGCCAGCGTATTGTGTGATAACAACGGAGCCAACAAAAATCCCCAATTCATTGAATTTATCAATCAAACGAAGAACTTCTTGGTCATAAGAAATGCCCAAGTCACCACGTGCTTTGGAATGCTCGATGTTGCTAGCATTAATGGCGATAACAACCTCAACCTGCTCTTTCAACTCCTGCAAGAGCTTGATTTTATTATCAGGCTCATAACCAGGAAGTACACGAGCCGCGTGGAAATCTTCTAACATTTTGCCACCAAACTCCAAGTAGAGTTTGCCGTCAAATTGGTTGATACGCTCCAAAATGTGGTCGCGTTGCAGATTTAAATATTGTTCAGAACTAAAAGCTTGTTTTTTCATTTTTTTACCTCTGACCTCCATTATAATAAAAAATTGGAAGTTAGGAAACTATAAAGGTAAAAAAGAAATCAAAAAGATTAGGCAAACGCTTGCATAAAATTTTGAAAAGCGCTATCATAGACTATAGAATATTAAATAATGAGGTAAAAAGATGCAAGAAAAATGGTGGCACAATGCCGTAGTCTATCAAGTCTATCCAAAGAGTTTTATGGATAGTAATGGAGATGGAATTGGTGACTTGCCAGGAATTACGAGTAAGTTAGACTATCTAGCCAAGCTAGGAATCACAGCGATTTGGCTTTCTCCCGTTTATGACAGTCCTATGGATGATAATGGCTATGACATTTCTGATTATCAAGCGATTGCTGCTATTTTCGGGAACATGGATGATATGGATGAACTGATCGCAGAAGCTAAGAAGCGTGATATTCGAATTATCATGGACTTGGTGGTCAATCATACCTCGGATGAGCATGCCTGGTTTGTAGAGGCCTGTGAAAATCCTGACAGCCCTGAGCGAGACTACTATATCTGGCGGGATGAGCCCAACGATCTAGATTCTATCTTTAGTGGGTCTGCTTGGGAATACGATGAAAAGTCGGGTCAATACTATCTCCACTTTTTCAGCAAGAAGCAGCCTGATCTCAACTGGGAGAATGAAAAACTACGCCAGAAAATTTACGAGATGATGAACTTCTGGATTAATAAAGGTATTGGTGGTTTCCGTATGGATGTCATTGATATGATTGGTAAGATTCCTGATGAGAAGGTAGTTAATAACGGTCCCATGCTCCACCCCTATCTCAAGGAGATGAACCAAGCGACCTTTGGGGATAAAGATCTCTTGACGGTGGGAGAAACTTGGGGGGCGACGCCAGAAATTGCCAAGCTCTACTCTGATCCAAAGGGTCAAGAATTGTCTATGGTCTTCCAGTTTGAGCATATCTGTCTTCAGTATCAGGAAGGGCAACCTAAGTGGCACTATCAAAAAGAGCTGAATATCAGTAAGTTGAAAGAAATCTTCAACAAATGGCAGACAGAGTTAGGAGTTGAGGATGGTTGGAATTCCCTCTTCTGGAACAATCATGACCTTCCTCGTATTGTCTCAATCTGGGGAAATGACCAGGAATACCGTGAAAAATCTGCCAAAGCCTTTGCAATCTTGCTTCATCTCATGAGAGGGACTCCATATATCTACCAAGGTGAGGAGATTGGGATGACCAACTATCCTTTTGAAACACTGGATCAAGTAGAAGATATTGAATCCCTTAACTATGCGCGTGAGGCTCTTGAAAAAGGCGTTCCGATGGAAGAAATCTTGGACAGTATTCGTGTCATTGGACGTGACAATGCCCGTACCCCAATGCAATGGGATGAGAGCAAAAACGCTGGTTTCTCAACAGGTCAACCTTGGTTAGCCGTTAATCCAAACTACGAAGAAATCAACGTTCAAGAAGCACTGGCAAACTCAGATTCTATTTTCTATACCTATCAGAAACTCATCCAAATCCGTAAGGAGAACAGCTGGTTGATTCGAGCTGATTTTGAATTACTCGATACGGCTGATAAGGTCTTTGCTTATATCCGTAAGGACGGTGACCGTCGCTTCCTGGTCGTGGCTAATTTGTCCAATGAAAAACAAAACTTTTCAGTGGAAGGAAAAGTTAAATCGGTCTTGATTGAAAACACTGTGGCTCAAGAAGCACTTGAAAAACAGGTCTTGGCTCCATGGGATGCTTTCTGTGTGGAAATGACTGACTAAAATGATCGAACCTCAAGCTTTTGAAGCTTGAGGTTTTTTACTAAAAATTGTGTAAAAAAATCTTTAAAAAATATTTGTTAGAATTTTCTAAAAAATCTGGCGAAAGTCCTTGCTTTTATGAAAAAATAGGGTATAATGGTGAAAACACTATCTTTAAGGAGATTATTTATGAAATCGAAAAAGTGGCTCTTAGGAGCAGGTGCTGTTTTGAGTGCGGCCCTACTGTTAACCGCTTGTGGGCAAAGTGAAAAAAAGGCTGATGCTCCCAAGACATTTTCTTATGTCTATGCAATAGATCCATCATCTTTGGACTACAGCGTGACGAGCAAGAGCTCAACTTCTGACGTTATAGCCAACGTTGTCGATGGCCTCTTGGAAAACGATAAATACGGGAACTTGATTCCTTCGCTTGCAGAAGACTGGTCCGTTTCTAAAGATGGCTTGACCTATACCTACAAACTTCGTAAGGGTGTAAAATGGTATACTTCTGAAGGAGAAGAGTATGCTGAGGTCAAAGCCCAAGACTTTGTTACTGGTCTGAAACATGCAGCTGATGGCAAATCAGACGGCCTCTCTCTTCTTCAAGATTCTATCAAGGATTTGGCTGCCTATATCAGTGGAGAAAGCAATGATTTCTCTACTGTAGGAGTCAAGGCTGTTGACGATTACACGGTTGAATATACGCTCAACAAACCAGAAAGTTTCTGGAACTCTAAAGTTACAACTGCTACCATGCTTCCAGTTAATGAAGAATTCTTGAATTCCAAAGGGAGCGACTACGGTGCGCCAACCCCATCAAGTATCCTTTATAACGGTCCTTATTTCTTGAAATCATTGACTTCAAAATCAGTCATTGAATATGAAAAGAATCCAAACTACTGGGATAAGGACAATGTCAAGATTGACAATATTAAACTAACCTTCTACGACGGATCAGACCAAGAATCTTTGATTCGTAGCTTTACACAAGGTTCCTATACAACAGCTCGTCTCTTCCCAACAAGCTCAAACTTTGAGTCAACTAAGAAAGAGTACGGCGATAAGATTGTCTATAGTCCTCAAGAAGCGACAAGCTACTACCTCACTGTTAACGTAAACCGCCAGTCTTACAATAAAACAGCTAAAACAGATGAAGCTCAAAAAACATCAACGAAAGAAGCTCTTCTTAACAAGAACTTCCGTCAGGCGCTGAACTTTGCCCTTGACCGTCACTCTTATACTGCTCAGTTGAATGGTGAAGAAGGTGCGAACAAGATTATCCGTAACAGCCTGGTGCCTCATGACTACGTTCAAGTAGGTGAAAAGACCTTTGGAGAGTTGGCACAGGCAGAGCTCGTTTCATATGGAGACCAATGGAAAGATGTAGCCCTTACAGATGGCAAGGATACGATTTACAGTCCTGAAAAAGCTAAGGCTGCCTTTGCTAAAGCCAAGGAAGAATTGCAGGCTAAGGGTGTGACCTTCCCAATCCGTTTGGATGTTCCAGTTGAACAGACCGATGTGATTGCTGTTCAACAAACTAACTCACTCAAGCAATCTATCGAATCAACACTCGGAACTGAGAATGTCATTGTCGATGTCCTTCAAATGACCGATAATGAAAAAATGAGCATTACGTCTCAAGCTAAGGTTCCATCTCAAAAAGACTATGACTTGAATGGAACTGGTTGGGGACCAGACTATCAAGACCCAGCTACCTACCTAAACATTCTTGATGCTAAGAAGGGTTCTGCCCTTAAACACTTGGGTATCACTCGCGGCAAAGATCCAGAAGTGATGGCTCAAGTTGGTCTGGATGAATACAAGAAACTCTTGGATGATGCTGCATCTGAAACAAGCGACCTCAATAAGCGTTATGAGAAATACGCTAAAGCTCAAGCCTGGGTATCGGATAGTTCGCTCTTGATCCCAGTTGCCTCTTCAGGTGGTTCTCCAACTGTTAGCCGTACTGTACCATTCACAAAAGCATACTCTCAAGTCGGAATCAAGGGAGACCCATTTGTCTTCAAAGGCTTGGAATTGCAAAATGATGTCGTGACTACAAAAGAATACGAAGAAGCTCTCAAGAAATGGCAGAAAGAAAAAATTGAAACAAATGCCAAATACCAAAAAGAGCTAGAAAAGCACGTTAAATAATGTATAAGAAAGGAAGATGCAAATTGCTGCGCTTCCTTTCTTTTTATTTGAGTAGGTTAATCATTTGCTGGAAAACCATAAACTTTACAATTTAGGATAAATCTGATAAAATATGCCTATGTTATAAAAAGTGACATAAAGGAGTGAATAATGATCAAAATGAAAAAAAGACTTATCGGAACTGGTCTAGTCCTAGCTACAGGGATTTTACTTTCAGCTTGTGGACAGTCCAATACAGATACAAGCACCTTCTCATCAACATTTAGTGCAAATCCGACGACATTTAACTATCTTTTAGACTATTATGCAGATAACACTTCAGTGATTACCAATCTTGTGGATGGTTTGCTAGAAAATGATAGCTATGGGAACCTCGTGCCAGCTCTAGCGGAAGAGTGGTCAGTTTCGGCAGATGGTTTGACCTATACCTACAAACTCAGAAAAGATGCCAAGTGGTACACTGCTGATGGAGAAGAGTACGCTCCAGTCAAAGCTCAAGATTTTGTCACCGGAATTAAGTATGCTGCGGACAACAAGGGGCAAGCCATGGATCTCATCCAAAACTCTATCAAGGGATTGAATGACTATGTGACAGGTGCGACCAATGACTTCACAACAGTTGGTGTGAAAGCCTTGGATGACTATACGGTTGAGTACACTTTGACTCGACCAGAGCCCTACTGGAACTCAAAGACAACCAACAGTATCCTTTTCCCAGTTAACGAAGAGTTTTTGAAATCAAAGGATAAAGAATTTGGTACCTTGACGCCAAACAGCATCCTTTACAATGGGCCTTACTTGTTAAAAGATTTTACATCAAAATCTTCGATCGAGTATGTGAAGAATCCACATTATTATGATCATGATAAAGTGACCATTGAGAAAGTTAAACTGGCCTACTTTGATGGGGCAGATCAGGAGATGACCATTCGAAACTTTGAAAGTGGTGCCTATACGCTTGCGGGAGTCTATCCAAATAGCTCCAGCTATGCCAAGACAAAAGAAAAATACCAAGACAATATCGTTTATAGCTTACAAGACAAGACTTCTTGGTACTTCAACTTTAACGTTAACCGTAAAGCCTATAACCACACAGCTAAAACGACGGATGAGCAAAAGAAATCAACACAAACAGCGATTTTAAATAAAAACTTCCGTCAGGCGCTTAACTTTGCTATCGATCGTACGACCTACTCTGCCCAATCTAACGGTGAAGAAGCAGCCAGCAAAACCCTTCGTAATACTCTGGTTCCCCCAACATTTGTCCAGGTGGGAGATAAGACCTTTGGAGAAGTAACAGCTTCTAAGCTTGTGAACTACGGGACTGAGTGGTCAGGTATCAATTTGGCAGACGCTCAAGATGCCTACTTCAACAAAGAAAAGGCCCAAGCAAAATTTGCGGAAGCTAAAAAGGAATTGGAAGCCCAAGGCGTGACTTTCCCAATCCATTTGGATGTCCCTGTTGATCAGACGAATAAAAATGCGGTCTCTGGTATGAACTCGGTCAAACAAACCCTTGAAACAGTACTAGGTTCTGACAATATCGTCATTGATGTTCAACAGCTTTCTACAGATGACTTTGGAAATGTTGCCTTCCTAGCACCAAATCCAGCAGCTCGTGACTACGACCTAAACTTTGATGGTTGGGTTGGTGATTACCAGGATCCGTCAACTTATCTAGACCCCTTCAATGCTGAAACTGGCTTCTATCTCAAGATTTTTGGTCTTGATGCCAAGGAAGACCAAGAGCTCATTAAGAGTTTAGGGCTCGATACCTATACACAACTCCTGAAAGAAGCAGATGCTGAGAATAAAGATGTCACTAAGCGTTATGAAAAATACGCTGAAGCTCAAGCTTGGATGATTGACAATTCTCTAGTTATATCTGCTATGTCAAATGGTGGTACAGCCTCTGTAACCAAAGTAACTCCGTTTACACGTGCCTACTCCCTAGTGGGAATCAAGGGTGACGGAAATAATTATAAGTACATGAGATTACAAAAAGACCCTGTTACCAAGAAACAATTTGATGAAGCCAAGGCTAAGTGGGAAGAAGAAAGTAAAAAGGCTATCGAAAAGAGCCAAAAAGAATTTAAAAATCATATCAAATAAAAAGTTAAATAAGGTCTCTTGCAAGGGATCTTGTTTTTGTTTGCTCAAGGTCCTAAATAATGAAAGCGGTCACTTCAAAATATAGCTAAGAAAAAAGGAATGAAAACGCTGAGAATTGTGGGAATGAATGGAATTTGTCCTACTTTTGTGATATAATTACTTTAATTATTATAGTATAGGGGAATGTCATGACGAAACGTTCAAAGAGATCTCGCTCGGGGAAAGTAAAGCGAAGCGTTAACATAGCCTTGTTAGCTATTTATCTATTGTTGGCTGGCTTTTTATTGTTTTTGATTTTTAAATACCATATCCTTGCTTTTAGATATCTTAATCTAGTGGCAACTGCGTTAGTTCTACTAGTTGCCTTAGCAGGGCTGCTCTTGATTATCTATAAAAAAGCTGAAAAGTTCACCATTTTTCTATTGGTGCTCTCTATCCTTGTCAGCTCTGTGTCGCTCTTTGCAGTACAGCAGTTTGTTGGACTGACCAATCGTTTAAATGCGACTTCTAATTACTCAGAATATTCGATCAGTGTCGCTGTTTTAGCAGATAGTGAGATTGGAAATGTTACGCAACTGACGAGTGTGACAGCACCGACTGGGACTGATAATGAAAATATTCAAAAACTACTAGCTGATATCAAGTCAAGTCAGAATACCGATTTGACGGTCAACCAGAGTTCGTCTTACTTGGCAGCTTACAAGAGTTTGATCGCAGGTGATACCAAGGCCATTGTCTTAAATAGTGTCTTTGAAAATATCATCGAGTCAGAGTATCCAGATTACGCATCGAAGATAAAAAAGATTTATACTAAGGGATTCACTAAAAAAGTAGAAGCTCCTAAAACTTCAAAGAGTCAGTCTTTTAATATCTATGTTAGTGGAATTGATACCTATGGTCCTATTAGTTCGGTGTCGCGTTCAGACGTCAATATCCTGATGACTGTCAATCGAGATACCAAGAAAATCCTCTTGACCACAACGCCACGTGATGCTTATGTACCAATTGCAGATGGTGGAAATAATCAAAAAGATAAATTAACCCATGCGGGCATTTATGGGGTTGATTCGTCCATTCATACCTTAGAAAATCTCTATGGAGTGGATATCAATTACTATGTGCGATTGAACTTCACTTCGTTTTTGAAATTGATTGATTTGTTGGGGGGGATTGATGTTTATAATGATCAAGAATTTACTGCCCATACGAATGGAAAGTATTACCCTGCAGGCAATGTTCATCTTGATTCAGAACAGGCCCTCGGTTTTGTTCGTGAGCGCTACTCCCTAGCAGATGGTGACCGTGACCGTGGGCGCAATCAACAAAAGGTGATTGTGGCTATCCTTCAAAAATTAACGTCGACCGAAGCACTGAAAAATTATAGTACGATTATTGATAGTTTGCAAGATTCTATCCAAACAAACATGCCGCTTGAGACCATGATGAACTTGGTCAATGCTCAGTTAGAAAGTGGTGGAACTTACAAAGTGAATTCGCAAGACTTGAAAGGTACAGGACGGATGGATCTTCCTTCTTATGCGATGCCAGATAGTAACCTCTATATGATGGAAATTGACGACAGTAGCCTTGCATCTGTCAAAACTGCTATTCAAGACGTGTTGGAGGGCAGATGAAATGATTGATATTCATTCACACATCGTCTTTGATGTAGATGATGGTCCCAAGTCAAGAGAGGAAAGCAAGGCCCTCTTGACAGAAGCCTACAGGCAGGGGGTGCGAACCATTGTCTCTACCTCTCATCGTCGCAAGGGCATGTTTGAAACTCCAGAAGAGAAGATAGCAGAAAACTTTCTTCAGGTTCGGGAAATAGCTAAGGAAGTGGCGAGTGACTTGGTCATTGCTTATGGGGCGGAAATTTACTACACACCAGATGTTCTGGATAAGCTGGAAAAAAAGCGGGTTCCAACTATTAATGATAGTCGTTATGCCTTGATAGAGTTTAGTATGAACACCCCTTATCGCGATATTCATAGTGCCTTGAGCAAGATCTTGATGTTGGGAATTACTCCAGTCATTGCCCACATCGAGCGCTATGATGCTCTTGAAAATAATGAAAAACGCGTTCGAGAACTGATCGATATGGGCTGTTACACGCAAGTAAATAGTTCACATGTCCTCAAACCCAAACTTTTTGGAGAACGTTATAAATTCATGAAAAAAAGAGCTCAGTATTTTTTAGAGCAGGATTTGGTTCATGTCATTGCAAGTGATATGCACAATCTAGACGGTAGACCTCCTCATATGGCAGAAGCATATGACCTTGTTACCCAAAAATACGGAGAAGCGAAGGCTCAGGAACTTTTTATAGACAACCCTCGAAAAATTGTAATGGATCAACTAATTTAGGAGAAATGATGAAAGAACAAAATACGATAGAAATCGATGTATTTCAATTATTTAAAACCTTATGGAAACGCAAGCTAATGATTTTATTAGTGGCACTTGTGACAGGTGCGGGAGCTTTTGCATATAGCACTTTTATTGTTAAGCCAGAATATACGAGCACCACGCGTATTTACGTAGTCAACCGTAATCAAGGAGACAAGCCGGGGCTGACAAATCAGGATTTGCAGGCAGGATCTTATCTGGTAAAAGACTACCGTGAGATTATCCTTTCGCAGGATGTATTGGAAAAGGTAGCGACAAATTTGAAATTGGATATGCCAGCAAAAACGTTAGCTAGCAAAGTTCAAGTGACTGTACCAGCTGACACTCGTATCGTCTCAATCTCTGTCAAGGATAAACAGCCAGAGGAAGCCAGTCGCATGGCTAATTCTCTACGAGAAGTTGCTGCAGAAAAGATCATCGCTGTAACGCGAGTATCTGATGTAACGACACTTGAAGAAGCGCGACCAGCTACGACTCCCTCGTCTCCAAATGTTCAACGCAATTCCTTGTTTGGTTTCCTTGGAGGAGCAGTCGTAACAGTAATTACTGTTCTTTTGATTGAGTTGCTCGACACCCGTGTGAAACGTCCTGAAGATGTTGAAGATGTACTACAAATTCCACTTTTAGGAGTCGTTCCAGATTTGGATAAAATGAAATAGGAGGAAGTTATGCCAACGTTAGAAATCTCACAGGCAAAATTGGATCTTGTAAAAAAGGCAGAGGAGTATTATAATGCTTTGTGCACGAACCTACAGTTAAGTGGAGATGATTTGAAAGTATTTTCTATCACTTCTGTGAAACCAGGAGAAGGAAAATCAACGACTTCCACTAATATCGCTTGGGCTTTTGCGCGTGCAGGTTACAAAACGCTGCTGATTGATGGAGATATTCGCAATTCTGTTATGTCAGGTGTCTTTAAAGCAAGGGATAAAATTACAGGTCTGACAGAATTTCTATCAGGGACTACAGACCTGTCACAAGGGCTTTGTGATACCAATATCGAAAATCTCTTTGTAATTCAGGCTGGCTCTGTGTCACCAAATCCGACAGCTCTTCTTCAAAGTAAGAATTTCAGTACAATGCTTGAAACCTTGCGTAAATATTTTGACTATATCGTTGTAGATACTGCTCCTGTCGGTGCCGTGATTGATGCAGCTATCATTACGCGAAAATGTGATGCTTCTATTTTAGTGACAGCAGCAGGTGAAACAAATCGACGGGATATTCAAAAAGCGAAGGAACAGTTGGAACACACAGGGAAGCCGTTTTTGGGAGTTGTGTTGAATAAATTCGATACTTCAGTAGACAAATACGGTTCTTATGGAAATTATGGAGATTACGGAAAAAATAAAAAATAGGTTGGGGGATAGAGATGAATGGAAAAGTAGTAAAGCCTTCATTAGCCATAATCCAGAGTTTTCTTGTTATTTTATTGACTTATCTGCTTAGCGCTGTGAGAGAAACGGAGATTGTTTCAACAACAGCTATTGCACTTTATATCCTCCATTATTTTGTCTTTTATATTAGTGATTATGGACAGGATTTCTTTAAAAGGGGATATTTGCTTGAACTTGTCCAGACATTGAAATATATCCTATTCTTTGCGCTAGCGATTAGTATTTCTAATTTTTTCTTAGAAGATCGATTTAGTATTTCCAGACGAGGCATGATTTACTTCCTCACATTACATGCTCTTTTAGTCTATGTGCTAAACCTATTTATCAAGTGGTATTGGAAGCGAGCTTATCCCAACTTTAAAGGAAGTAAGAAGATCCTCTTGCTTACGGCGACATCTCGTGTCGAAAAGGTACTGGATAGATTAATAGAATCAAATGAGGTTGTTGGGGAGTTGGTAGCCGTCAGTGTCTTAGATAAACCAGATTTTCAGCATAATTCTTTAAAGGTAGTAGCAGAGGAGGAGATAGTAGATTTTGCGACTCATGAGGTGGTCGATGAAGTCTTTATCAATCTTCCGAGTGAAAAATACAATATTGGAGAGCTTGTCTCTCAGTTTGAAACGATGGGAATTGATGTAACAGTCAATCTAAATGCTTTTGATCGTAGTTTGGCACGTAACAAGCAAATTCGTGAGATGGCAGGATTAAACGTTGTGACTTTTTCTACAACATTTTATAAGACTAGCCACGTGATTGCTAAGCGGGTTATTGATATTATCGGTTCCCTGGTAGGTTTGATACTATGTGGTCTAGTCAGTGTTGTGCTGGTTCCTTTGATTCGAAAGGATGGGGGCTCTGCTATTTTTGCTCAGACGCGTATTGGGAAAAATGGCCGCCAGTTCACTTTTTATAAGTTCCGCTCTATGTGTGTAGATGCTGAGGACAAAAAAAGAGAACTGATGGAACAAAATACCATGCAGGGTGGAATGTTTAAGGTCGATGATGACCCACGTATTACGAAAATTGGTCGTTTTATAAGGAAGACTAGCTTGGACGAGCTACCACAGTTTTACAATGTTCTAAAGGGAGATATGAGTTTGGTAGGTACACGACCACCAACAGTGGACGAGTATGAGCACTATACCCCAGAACAAAAACGTCGCCTAAGTTTTAAACCTGGCATAACAGGTTTATGGCAGGTCAGCGGACGAAGTGAGATCAAGAATTTCGATGAGGTTGTCAAATTAGATGTGGCTTATATAGATGATTGGACAATTTGGAAAGATATTGAAATTTTATTGAAGACAGTTAAAGTAGTATTTAAGAGAGATGGAGCGAAGTAATTTCTGCCCCTCAGTCTTGTTAGGAGAGAAATGAAACAGTCAGTTTATATCATTGGTTCAAAGGGGATTCCTGCCAAGTATGGAGGATTTGAAACCTTTGTTGAAAAATTAACCGAATACCAAAAAGACAGCAACATACAATACTATGTTGCTTGTATGCGTGAAAATTCAGCTAAATCTGGCATCACGGATGACCAGTTTGAGCACAATGGCTCCATTTGTTTCAACATTGATGTGCCTAATATTGGCCCGGCTCGTGCTATCGCTTACGATATTGCAGCGGTCAATAAGGCTATTGAATTGGCTAAGGAAAACAAGGACGAGGCTCCCATTTTTTACATTTTAGCTTGTCGCATCGGGCCCTTTATTTCTGGACTCAAGAAAAAAATTCGTGCGATCGGTGGCCGGTTGCTGGTAAATCCAGATGGTCATGAATGGCTACGAGCAAAATGGAGCCTGCCAGTTCGTAAGTACTGGAAATTCTCAGAGAAACTCATGGTCAAGCATGCCGATTTATTGGTATGTGATAGCAAAAATATCGAAAAATATATCCAAGAGGACTATAAGCAGTATCAACCAAAGACCACCTATATTGCCTATGGGACAGACACTGCTCCTTCAAGCCTGAAGGTAGAAGATACCAAGGTTCGGAACTGGTATCAGAAAAAAGGAGTTAGCGAAAATGGCTATTATCTAGTGGTGGGACGATTCGTTCCTGAAAACAACTACGAAACCATGATTCGTGAATTTATTAAGTCCAAGTCCAAGAAGGACTTTGTCCTCATCACAAATGTGGAGCAGAATAAATTTTACGACCAGTTGTTACAGGATACTGGTTTTGACAAAGATCCTAGGGTTAAATTTGTAGGTACTGTCTATGACCAAGAGTTGCTCAAGTACATTCGTGAAAATGCTTTCGCCTATTTCCATGGGCATGAGGTTGGAGGGACCAACCCATCGCTTTTAGAAGCCCTTGCATCAACAAAACTAAATTTGTTACTAGATGTTGGTTTCAACCGTGAAGTTGGTGAGGATGGAGCCATTTACTGGAAAAAAGATGAGCTAGCGCATGTAATCGAAGAAGTGGAACGATTTAATGAGGTTGCCATTTCTGAATTAGACGAGAAATCAAACCAACGAATTGCGGAGACATTCACTTGGGAAAAGATTGTCACTAGCTACGAGACAATTTTCAATTCGTAAAACGTATTAATAGATGGTAGACATATCTCCTACTGATTTTTCACTGTTGCGCTAATTCATTTACTGTATCTTGTTATTGTTTCAGACTTTTAGTAAATGATACGATTGGATAATGGTTTTACGAGATTATCATGGAATGTTGTGAGAGATAAGCTAATATTTTTGAAGGAAAAGAGGAGAGTATGATACATTTGAGCATCATTGTTCCTGTGTACAATACAGCTATAGATAAATTAGAACAATGCTTTCAGTCTATCAAAACTTTTATGGATGAGAATAGTTCCTTAAATATGGAATGTGTTATCATTGATGACGGTTCAAAGGATAGTGTATCTGACTGGTGTCGAGAGTTTTCAGAGACAAAGGCTGGTTTTAGATTTTATAAAAAAGTTAACGAAGGTGTTAGCGTAGCGAGAAATATGGGAATTAGCCTATCTAAAGGACAATACATTATCTTCGTTGATTCAGATGATATTCTTATTTCCTTTAATGAGCTAGAACAGTATCTTTTGGATGGTAAGTATGACCTTGTTTTTAGCGATTTAGCGACTGATATCCAACAAAAGTATATGTGGAAGGCGTTTGAAGGTGACTCACGCGAGATCGATCTTGAGACAGTAATTAGTAGGATTGTCAGCGATGGGACCTTAAATGGTCCTGTTTGTAAGATTATAAGAAAAAAATTGTTAGACCAACACCATATAGAGTTCGACAAAACGATGATAACGGGAGAAGATTTGACTTTTTTAATCCATGTCTTATTACAAAAACCTAAAATGTATTATATTTCTCAATGTACCTATATTTATAAATTAGACACAAATACGTCCAACAACCGTTTGAAAAATCATTCTAAGGTTTTTATAGCAAACAATGCTGTTGCCTATAAAAATATGATTCAGTTGATTAATCAGTTTGCCAGCAATCAACATAAACAAACATTTGAAAAAAGGGCAACAGAGATATACATAAAGCAACTATTCAATTCTCTTGCAGATTTGCTAGAAATGGGTTTGTTGTCGCAAGATTTAAAAGACTACACAGTACAGTTGTTATCAGAGTTGGATAAGCAGACAGTGGATTTGATTCAAGAACGAAAACTATCTAAAGCAAATTTGCAATTAACAGTATTACTCAACAAGTGGTGGTTGCTGTTAGCAGTAGCTAGTAGAATGAGGATTCTATACTTGAAAATTAAAAATAGATCATAAGGAGTAGGGATGTTACCTTATCTTGGTGTCTTTTTTGCCTCTAGTTCTTTGATAGCATTATCAGAGAAAATAAAGAAAAATCAAAGACTTTTTTTTGTTATATTAGCTTTAGCTCTCCCTTGCATGCTTGCAGGATTTAGAGCAGACCATATTGGAACTGATACAGAAGTTTACTTAATGCCAACGATTAATGCTGCTACCTCCTCTCATTCTTTCTCAGAATATTTGAATACTAGTTGGTATAGAATTTGGCGTTTTTTATCAGTAAAAGATTTTGAACGAGGTTTCACACTTGTAGTCTATATCACTACAAAGTTATTAGGTGCTTTCTGGACAAAGTCTATTTTGGAAATGCTTATGATAGCTCCAACCTATCTAGCTATAAAAAAATATGGGAAATACCCAGCATGGCTAGGGATGATGGTATTTTATCTTACTACCTATAATTCAACCTTGAATATGATGAGACAATCAATAGCAGTCGCATTCACTTTATTGGGTATTTTATACTTTATTGAGAGAAATAAGAAGGGCTTTGTTACTTGTTTGTTGGTGGGTTGTTCCTTCCATACTTCTGGTGTAGTTTTGCTACTGATTGCAGCGATGTTTTACTTTATAAAACCAAAACAGCAACTTGACACGCTATTCTCAAGGAGAGTTGAACTTCAAAAAGTTGCTCTCATATTGGTTTTAGGTATAGCCTCCCTGTTTTCCTTAGGATTAGTGTCTAGTATTTTAAAAATTATAGGTTTAGGAAGCTATGTAAATTATTTTGGCGGAACATTTCATTTTGTACAGAATCAATTCTTGAATCGGTTTCCAATTATGCTCTTTATACTTATCAGCTGGAATAAGTGGAATGAAGGAGAAAGTTATGCTAGATTTTTCATAGCTATGTTTATTCTAGAGGTTTTGTGTTTGCAACTAATTAGTGTAAACGTATATTCGGGAAGAATTGCCTATTTTTTCTCTTCTGTGAATGTTTTGGCCTATCCTTCCTTATGTTACTGCAGACCGCAAAAAGGACGTCGTTTTTTAATGATTAGTGCCTTACTTGCCTACCTTCTGCTTTATTGGTGGTTTTATTATGGAATTAAAGGAATAGATGCGACTATTCCATATGTGATGATATAAGGGAGAGTATATATAATGGAAGTATTTGTTAGAGGTTTTTTCCATGTTAATTTAGGTGATGATTTATTTTTGCATATTCTTGCCAAGCGATATCCAAATCATAATTTTCATGTAATTCTTAATGAAGAATACACAAACGTATTTTGTGACGAAAAAAATATCATTGTCCATCCATATAAAAAAATAAGAAGAGGACTAGATCGTTTTTTAATTAACTATAATAAAGATTACTATGTAGAAATAGAGAAAAAGTGCCAACTCAATGTTGTGATTGGGGGATCTATTTTTCAGGAAGATGCAGCTGCTGCAGTTGATCGTGAACGTTTAGTTGGAATGCCTCAGTTAAATCCTACTTATATTTTAGGGGCAAATTTCGGTCCTTATGTAACGGAAGAATATCGCTTGCTTGTTAAAGATTATCTAGCTAAGGCAGAGGATATCTGCTTCCGTGATGAATGGTCCAAGCAAAAGTTTCCAGAATTAACAAAGGTTCGTTTTGCACCAGACATCGTTTTGGGAATACAGAGTATCATTCCAACAGTGAACGAGAAAAAGAAAAGAATTTTTGTTTCGGTCGTAGACTGTTTTAAAAAAGGGGAAGCTATAAAAAAATATGGAACTAATTATGAAGAATTTATTCTTCGTTGCATAAATTACTATAAAGAACAGGGTTATGAAATTATCCTTTCTTCTTTTTGTAAAATGGAAGGAGATGAAGAGGTTATCGATAGAATTATAGAAAAACTACCAGCAACTAAACGGTCAGAACTATCTATTTTAAATTATAATGGAGAGAATTGGCGAGAGGTGGTTGCTGCTATTCAACAATCAGAAAAAATCATTGCCTCTCGATTCCATAGTATGATTCTTGGCATGGTCTTTGGTGTGTCAGTACTCCCTATCGCTTATAATAAAAAATTTGAAAAGTTTTTAGCTAATTTTGACTTATCACACTATTGTGTTTCAGTTTCAGATATAAATCGTCAAGTTCCCGAGGATTTGAATTATTTATTATTTGGCGGAAGTACGGATATAGCTGAACAAGCTGATGAACATTTTATGAAGCTAGATGAACGATTAATGAGAGGCACATTTTGAAATAATGAATACAGCAACAAAAAGTAATCAAAACAAAAAAACAGCTGTTCAATTAACCTTGATGATCATACTAACGTGCTTATCTCAAATAGTGGCCTTATATAAATCTAGGTTTACGGCTGTTAGCTTTGGTGCAACCGACTACATGGATGCTTACAATTTTTCTTTAGAAATTGCAACATTTATTTTTTCATTTGTGACGGGTGGAGTCACCACTGTAATTATTCCGGCCTATGTGAAAAAAATTTCTTCTAAAGCAGTGAATACTTTCATCACCCTTACCTACGGTTGTATCTTATTGTTAAGTGTGGGGCTTATTATTTTTCGAATACCTTTACTATCTTCGTTAACTGCCAGAGGGACGGACTTTATAGCTATCGCTTCAGATTTTTTGATAATCTCATTTGTGATTCAAGGAATTCTCTCTTTGTTAGCTGTAACCACGGCCTACTATCAGTCTGAGGATAGATACAATATCCCAAAGATAATCGTACTGATTGTCAATATGATCGTATTAACTGTTTTATTGCTCGGAGTGATTGATAATATCTATTTATATTTCTCACTTTTGATTGCGGGGTCAGTCCTCAATTTGATTTTAGATTTTATTGTTGCTATCAAAATAGGTTTTAGATACAAGTTCTGCTTTGATTTCAAGAATCCAGAATTTAAAAATATGATGATTGTATTTTGGCCAATCGTATTAAGTTCAGGAGTTTATAAGTTGCATACAATGGTAGATACTACGATTGCAACGAATTTAGCAGTGGGACAGGCTACAATCCTAACTTATGCTTCACAGGTTATTACGATGGTAAATACGGTTATTGTTGGGAATTTAACAGTGTATGTCTATCCTAAAATTATAGCAAATTTAAAGACTAAAAATATATCTAAATATTTTTGGGATTATTGCATCCTTTTCCATGCTGTCTTAGCGATTATTATTGCAGGTTTTGTAAATGTTGGTTTTGAAGGGCTATCTTTGCTATTTTTTGGTGGGAAATTTACACTTGAAAATGTGAATGTTCTTTATATGTGTGCCTGTGTTTATATCAGCGGGCAACAGTTTAATGTTATCCGTGACTTGATTTACCGATATTTCTACGCAAATTCCAACACAAAAGAAACCTTTAAGAATAGTGTTATCGTTAGCATCATAAAGATTATACTGAGCTTGTTGTTGGTTAGCCTTTTTGGAGTTTATGGTATTGTTCTTGGAACCGTGTTATCTAATATGATTTCGCTTGCTCTCATCTATATTCGTTTTAAAAAGAATTTTGGTATAGATGTAAAGATTAGCTATATATTCATTGAGATAACTAAAAATATTTTGGCAATGATAGGGTCAGTCATCGTTATACATTGGCTAAAGATTTTCTTAGCTATCGATAATAATATTTTATCTATTATTGTATATGGTATCGGGACAATTATAGTATATTTGGTACTGATTTTGCTATTACAGACAAAAATAAGACACATAAAATTATAAGAAACGTAGGGACTACACTATCTAAAAAAAGACTAGGTATTGTTGAGGTATCCTTAATATTTTTCTCAAAGGTTCAACATGAATATACCAGAATGTATGCTTATGGTTTAGAAAGGATGTTTTAGTGAGTATTTTTGCAACATTGATTAAAAAAAAGGGCGCAGAGATTTTTAAAGACTTAATTCAGTCAAGGGTGCTTTTTCGAACGATAGCTATTTTACCTCTGGTTGGTTTTTCAAAAAAATCATTAGAGATAGTCCGTCTAAATAACAGTAATGTAGTTCTTTCAAGATTGAGAAGGAAGTATAAGCAGACTATTAAAAACTTGGAGAGAGAGAAACAGTATTCACTTAGCTATAATCAGCGACATAATGAGACATCAAATAAGATATGGATTTGCTGGTTTCAAGGCTTAGATGCTGCCCCTCATGTGGTTCAGGAGTGTATCGCTTCGGTAAAAAAACACCTAGCAGACAGAGAAGTGGTTGTTTTGACAGATGATAATTACCATCACTATGTGACTTTTCCAGACTATATCAAAGAAAAAGCAACTCAGGGTTTTATTTCAAAAGCGCACTTTGCAGATTTATTGCGTTTGGAATTACTGACCAAGTATGGTGGTACGTGGATTGATGGGACGGTATTTTGTTCGAGTTCAGATATTCCTGCCTATATGTTAGATTCTGATTTATTTCTATTTCAAAATTTAAAACCAGGTCTTGATGGACAGGCGTTGGCAATTTCTAATTGGTTCATTACTGCTAGCTACTCTAACCATCCTCTTTTAAATATGACAAAAGATTTGCTTTATGATTATTGGAAGAATCATAATGGAGTGGTTGATTATTTTATTTTCCATCACTTCTTTCAATTAGCAATCGAAGAATTTCCTGAATACTGGAGTAAGGTAGTTCCTTTCAATAATTCAACTCCTCATATTTTGCAGTTACGCTTATTTGAAGAGTTTGACGAAGTGATGTATGGTTATATTCTCGAACAGACACCATTCCATAAGCTAACATATAAATTTGAAGAAGAAAAGTCGAGAATACCGAATACTTACTATAAACACTTATTTTGATAAAAATGATAGTAGTTGATTAAGAGACTGTTGTTAGGTATAGAATGCTATTGAGATATTATCGGGAGGGATGATATGAAAGAACTAACTACTCGAGAGATGCAAGAAGTATCGTTGGAAATTTTACACACGATTGCTAGTATTTGTGAAAAATACCATTTTCGCTATGTTTTGATTTACGGGACTTTAATTGGTGCGGTTAGACATAAAGGGTATATTCCTTGGGATGATGACGTTGACATTATGATGCCCCGACCAGATTATGACCGCCTATTGGAGTATTTGAAGGAAAATATCGCCGATTATCCACATTTAAAAGTATTCAATCGAGAAGAGTGTCCAGAATATCCTTATATGATTACTAGAATTAGCGATCAGAGATACCGAATTGAGATGGAAAATGAGAAACCTTTTGGTTTGGGAGTTTTCATTGATATCTATCCCTATGATGGTTTGGGAGATAATAAAGAAGAGGCAGTTGCCTTTGGTATGAAGGGGGATCGTTTATCATCGTTTTGTTATCAGGCAACTAGGGAACATTTTGCGATTGAAACGACAACATCAACTTTTAGGAAGTTGATTAAGTATCCAGTTTATCTATTCTCTAAAATGATTGGGAAAGATTACTTCCAAAATCAACTAGCTAAGTTAGCCAGAGTTAAAGGCTACGATAACAGTGAATATGTAGGTTGCGTTATTTGGTTGTCATGGGGAGAAAAAGATATTTTTCCGCGTGAATGGTTTGATGAGACTATTTTGGTTCCTTTTGAGAAATATGAATTTAGGATTCCTAAAGAATTTGATAAAGTTCTGCGGCATGAATATGGAGATTACATGATTTTGCCTCCAGAGAAGGATAGAGTAGGGCATCACTATTTTAAAGCTTATAAAAAATGATAATTTGCTAAGCAAAGAAAAGGAAAATCATGAAATTATTTTATTTTATTTACAATTGGAGTAGAAAGTTTAAGGGTGGAGTTTTTCTGCTCAGAGTTCTATATGGTTTTGAGTGCCCACGTAAAGCTAAAATTGGGAAAAACGTTAATTTTGAACATCGTGGGATGGGAACAGTTGTAAGTAGCAATGCTATCATTGGGGATAATGTGACTATACAACATCATGTAACATTAGGGATTAAAAACGATGATGATAGAATTATCATTGGGGAGAACTGTTTTATAGGAGCCTATGCATTTATCTTGGGAAATGTAAAAATTGGAGCAAACTCTAAAATTGGAGCAGGTACGATGGTTTTACATGATGTCCCGGCAGGAAGTACAGTAGTTAATCCTGTGGAACTAAAATTCCTCGCTTCAAAAGAAGACGTTCAGTAAGAGAGAAATGAATAGAATATTGAAAACAATGTTATAGGAAAGTCATGGCAACACTTGATAATAGTGAAAATTTTATTCACTTTTTAACACATTAGAGTTAATGTTTACTTCACAAATTTGATTGAATCACTTAATAAAGAGATTAAGAGACAAGCAAAAAAGATTGTCTTCCCGAATGGAGAAGCCTTAGATTATTGTCTGGTTCCGATGAATACAAAGTAAAACATAAAAATTGCAATAACAAAGAATTCGAATTTTGTTCAGGTGCTTTATAAAGCCTATTTGAGTAATTAAATAGCAACTTGATACTGTGATTACATAAAATTATTGATAAGCCTAATTTTTATTTAATCGTATGGATCATTTATAAAAAATGTATAAAATTGAATATAAATGTGAGGTGTGATTTTGGTCTATAAACATGGTAAAATAAAAGCGCAAACAACAAAGAAAGGTACCCTATTATGAAAGGTATTATTCTCGCAGGCGGTTCGGGGACACGTTTGTATCCTTTGACTCGAGCTGCATCTAAACAACTTATGCCGGTTTATGACAAACCCATGATTTACTATCCACTTTCAACCTTGATGTTGGCTGGGATTAGAGATATTTTGATTATCTCAACTCCTCAAGATCTACCCCGTTTTAAGGATTTGCTCTTGGATGGTTCCGAATTTGGGATCAAGCTTTCCTATGCGGAACAGCCTAGTCCAGATGGACTTGCTCAGGCCTTTCTTATCGGTGAAGAATTTATAGGTGATGATAGTGTTGCCTTGATTTTGGGCGACAATATCTATCATGGACCTGGATTGAGCAAAATGCTCCAAAAGGCAGCCAATAAAGAGAAAGGTGCGACTGTTTTTGGCTACCAAGTGAAGGATCCAGAGCGTTTTGGCGTGGTCGAGTTTGATACAGACATGAATGCCATTTCCATAGAAGAAAAACCAGAACGTCCTCGCTCCAACTATGCCGTGACAGGTCTGTATTTCTATGATAATGATGTTGTAGAAATTGCTAAAGGCATTAAACCAAGTGCACGTGGCGAGTTAGAAATTACAGATATCAACAAGGCTTATTTAGATCGTGGTGACCTTTCTGTTGAGCTGATGGGGCGAGGATTTGCTTGGTTGGATACGGGAACCCATGAAAGCCTGCTAGAAGCTTCTCAGTATATCGAAACAGTTCAACGGATGCAGAATGTTCAAGTTGCAAACTTGGAAGAAATTGCCTATCGCATGGGCTATATCAGTCGTGAAGATGTGCTAGAGTTGGCGCAACCTCTGAAGAAGAATGAATACGGACAATATTTGCTCCGTTTGATTGGAGAAGTCTAGATGACAGATAATTTTTTTGGAAAAACACTTGCGGTACGCAAGATTGATGCTATACCAGGACTGCTAGAGTTTGACATTCCCGTTCATGGTGACAATCGTGGTTGGTTTAAGGAAAATTTTCAGAAGGAAAAGATGGTACCACTTGGCTTTCCTGAAAGCTTCTTTGCTGAAGGGAAACTGCAAAATAACGTCAGCTTTTCTCGCAAAAATGTTCTTCGAGGCCTCCATGCTGAACCTTGGGACAAGTATATCTCTGTTGCAGATAATGGGAAGGTTCTAGGAACATGGGTTGATTTGCGTGAGGGTGAAACTTTTGGGAATGTTTACCAGACAGAGATTGATGCTAGTAAGGGAATTTTTGTCCCTCGTGGCGTCGCCAATGGTTTCCAAGTCCTCTCGGATACAGTTTCCTATAGCTATCTGGTCAATGACTACTGGGCTCTTGAACTCAAACCCAAATATGCCTTTGTCAACTATGTTGATCCAGCCTTGGGAATTGAGTGGGAAAACCTAGCGGAAGCTGAGGTTTCAGAGGCAGACAAACACCATCCTCTACTTAAGGATGTCAAACCGCTCAAAAAAGAAGACTTGTAAGAGAGAATTTATAGATGAAGGAAAAAGAATATACCGAATCTTATGAGTGGAAAACTATAATGCTAGAATTTTTGTTATCCATACTTTTACTATCTTTGGTTTCTACAATTACAACTTTGACAAAAGAAGAAAATATTTTTCAATGGACAGAGTGTCTATCTATAGGCGTTTCTGCTTTCTTAATAGTTTTTATTGGACTACACGAGAATAGAAAAGTTTTTCAAAATACTGTCAAGGAATATGAAGAAATTAATCTTCTTAAAAAAATATCTTTAGTATTACTAATTCCAATTATTATATATATATTATACGTTATTCCATTATCAAATTCTATTCTATTTGGCCAACTGAATGATTGCATCTTCGATTTTGCTTTTAATTTTATTAGATACTTTTGTTTTAGCGGCATTGTATCATATGAATTATATATGTGTGGTTTACTTTTTTATAATGAAATTACCGAATTCTTATCTGTGCAAAATATTAAGAAATGAGGAAACAATGTGACTGAATACAAAAAAATTATCGTGACAGGTGGAGCTGGTTTTATCGGTTCTAACTTTGTCCACTATGTTTACAATAACTTTTCAGATGTCCATGTGACAGTGCTGGACAAGCTGACTTATGCGGGTAATCGTGCCAATATTGAAGAGATTTTAGGCGATCGTGTTGAGTTAGTTGTTGGAGATATTGCTGATGCTGAGTTGGTGGACAAGCTGGCATCTGAATCTGATGCTATCGTTCACTATGCGGCAGAAAGCCACAATGATAATTCGCTCAATGATCCGAGTCCATTTATCCACACCAACTTCATCGGAACTTACACACTTTTAGAAGCGGCTCGTAAATATGACATTCGTTTCCACCATGTATCGACTGACGAAGTCTATGGTGACCTGCCTCTGCGTGAAGATTTGCCAGGTCATGGGGAAGGTCCAGGTGAGAAATTTACCGCTGAAACCAAGTACAATCCAAGCTCGCCTTACTCATCAACCAAGGCAGCTTCAGACTTGATTGTCAAAGCTTGGGTACGCTCATTTGGCGTTAAAGCGACTATTTCTAACTGTTCAAACAACTACGGACCTTACCAGCATATTGAAAAATTTATCCCACGTCAGATTACTAATATCCTGAGTGGCATTAAGCCAAAACTCTATGGTGAAGGCAAGAACGTCCGTGACTGGATTCATACTAATGACCATTCATCAGGCGTTTGGACGATTCTGACCAAGGGTCAAATCGGTGAAACTTACTTGATCGGTGCGGACGGTGAGAAGAATAACAAGGAAGTGTTAGAGCTCATTCTCAAGGAGATGGGGCAACCTGCTGACGCTTATGACCATGTGACCGATCGAGTTGGTCACGACCTTCGTTATGCCATCGATGCTAGCAAGCTCCGTGATGAACTAGGATGGAAGCCAGAGTTTACCAACTTTGAAGCAGGTCTCAAAGAGACCATCAAGTGGTACACAGATAACCAAGACTGGTGGAAATCTGAAAAAGAAGCAGTAGAGGCTAACTATGCTAAAACGCAACAAGTGATTAAATAATCAGATACTAAAAAAGCAAGAGAACTCGAGGTCTCTTGCTTTTTATGTATGTAGTAAGCTTTTATTTTCTTACTTCTTGTTTATAAAACTCTTTAAGGGCATCTTGCCAGGTTGGGATGACGAAACCTGTCGCCTTGGCTTTGGATAGGCTCATGGTTGAGTTGAGGGGGCGTTTAGCTTTAGCAGGGAACTTGCTAGAGTCTACTGGCACTACTTCAACATCACTGCCCTTAAGAATCTCGACAGCAAAGTCATACCAAGTGGTGTCCTCGGCTGCGTCATTTGATAAGTGGTAGTAGCCATACTCTTTTTGATTTTCAGTCAAGTAGGTCATGAATTCGGCCAGTGTACGTGTCCAAGTTGGGCGACCGTGTTGGTCGTTGACAACGGTGAGAGTTTTATGTGTTTTGGCTAGGCTTTGCATGGTAAAGACAAAGTTTTTTCCATAATTTCCAAAAACCCAAGCAGTACGAATGATGTAATGCTGTGACGTAAGGGTTTCAACAAGTTCTTCTCCCATTCGCTTGGTACGTCCGTATTCTGTCTGTGGATCAGGTAGGTCATCGACTTCCCACTCTTGTCCGATAGGTTTCTTTCCATCAAAGACGTAGTCTGTTGAGATGTAGACGAGAGTAGCTCCGTATTTCTCAGAGGCCTTGGCTACATTTTCAGTTCCAGTTACGTTGATGGCAAAATCCAGTTCTTTCCCCTCATCTTCGGCTGCATCAACAGCAGTGTAGGCTGCACAATGATAGACTAGAGTTGGCTTAACCTCAGCAAATACTTTTTCAACCATTTCAGAATTAGTGATATCCATTTCGGCCACATCCACTGCAACATAGTCTACATTTCGTTCATCTAGCAGATAACGTAGTTCTGTGCCGAGTTGACCATTGGCACCTGTAATTAAGATCATATCTTTCTCCTTGATTGTTCTTATACTTAATTATATCAAAAATATAGAAAAATCGGTTTTTAGTGAAACCTTTTTCGGTATAAACTTTGTTAGTGAAGCGCAAGAGAGACGAATAGTTATTACTTTAGAATATCCTTAAAAGTATTTTTCAGAATATACCAAACTAACACAAAAATTCTGAAAATTCTGTTGACATCTTTCTGAAAAGGTTCTATAATAGATAGAAAGTTTTAAAGGAGAAAATGATGAAAAGTTCAAAACTATTTGCTCTTGCAGGTGTAACCTTATTGGCGGCTACTACTTTAGCTGCATGCTCTGGATCAGGTTCGAGCGCTAAAGGAGAGAAGACATTCTCATATATCTATGAAACAGACCCAGATAATCTCAACTACTTAACAACTGGTAAGGCTGCAACTGCTGACATTACTAGTAATGTGATTGATGGATTGCTTGAAAATGACCGCTATGGTAACTTTGTGCCATCTATGGCTGAGGATTGGTCTGTATCCAAGGATGGATTGACTTACACTTATACTATCCGTAAGGATGCAAAATGGTATACTTCTGAAGGTGAAGAATACGCGGCAGTCAAAGCTCAAGACTTTGTAACAGGACTTAAATATGCTGCTGATAAAAAATCTGATGGTCTTTATTTAGTTCAAGAATCGATCAAAGGATTGGACGCCTATGTAAAAGGGGAAATCAAAGATTTCTCACAAGTAGGAATTAAGGCTCTGGATGATCAGACAGTTCAGTACACTTTGAACAAACCAGAAAGCTTCTGGAATTCTAAGACAACGATGGGTGTAATGGCACCAGTTAATGAAGAGTTCTTAAACTCTAAAGGGGATGATTTCGCTAAAGGAACAGATCCAAGTAGCATCCTATACAATGGACCATTCTTGCTCAAATCTATCGTAGCTAAATCTTCTGTTGAGTTTGAAAAAAATCCAAACTACTGGGATAAGGACAATGTTCATCTTGATAAGGTTAAATTATCATTCTGGGATGGTCAAGATACCAACAAACCAGCTGAAGCCTTCAAGGATGGAAGTTTCACTATGGCCCGTCTCTTCCCAACAAGCGCTAGCTACCCAGAGACTGAAAAAGCATTTAAAGATAATATTGTTTACACACAACAAGATTCTACTACTTATTTAGTAGGTACTAATATTGATCGCCAGTCTTATAAGTATACTTCTAAGACAACGGATGAAGAAAAAACATCAACCAAGAAAGCTCTTCTAAACAAAGATTTCCGTCAAGCTCTTGCCTTTGGTTTTGATAGAACCGCCTATGCCTCTCAAGTAAACGGTGCAAGTGGTGCAACTAAACTGCTTCGTAACTTGTTTGTCCCACCTACATTTGTTCAAGCAGATGGCAAAAACTTTGGTGAGTTGGTCAAAGAAAAATTGGTGACTTATGGAGACGAGTGGAAGGATGTGAACTTAGCTGATGCTCAGGATGGACTCTATAACGCAGATAAGGCTAAAGCAGAATTTGCCAAAGCTAAGACAGCTCTTCAAGCAGAAGGTGTGAAATTCCCAATCCACTTGGATATGCCAGTAGACCAAACAAACACGACGAAAGTCCAACGTGTTCAATCCTTCAAACAATCGCTTGAAGCTACTCTAGGGTCAGAGAACGTCGTTGTCGATATCCAACAACTTCAAAAAGATGATGTCTTGAATATCACTTACTTTGCTGAAACTGCAGCTGGAGAAGACTGGGATATCTCAGATAATGTGGGATGGTCTCCAGACTTTGCAGACCCATCTACTTACCTTGATATCATCAAGCCATCTGTCGGAGAAAATACAAAGACTTACCTAGGATTTGACTCTGGAACAAACAACGCTGCAGCTAAGCAAGTTGGTTTGGAAGACTACGAAAAAATGGTTGTAGAAGCCGGGGAAGAAGTGAGTGACGTTTCAAAACGTTATGAGAAATATGCTGCAGCCCAAGCTTGGTTGACCGACAGTGCCTTGATCATCCCAACAACTTCTAAAACTGGTCGTCCAATGTTGTCTAAGATGGTACCATTTACGCTTCCGTTTGCATACTCTGGTAACAAGGGTACGAGCGAAGCCCTCTTGTATAAATACCTTGATGTACAAGATAAACCAGTGACAGCAGAAGAATATCAAAAAGCCCAAGAAAAATGGATGAAAGAAAAAGAAGAGTCAAATAAAAAGGCTCAAGAAGATCTTGTAAAACATGTGAAATAACTGTTGTAAAATATAAGAAAGGATTTAGTATTTCTCTTGAATGCTGAATCCTTTTTTACATTTGTAAAGAAAGATTCTAAATTTGGAGCCTATTTTCTCAGAATAGAGAAAATTTTCGTTAATTTTACTTGTTTCCTATTGCTTTCTCAGCCATTATTTGTTATATTAAAAGCGTAATTATTTTTATTTATCAGGGTTAAGCATTGCACTTTCAGAGGAAGGAGTATTTTTTAAAAAAAGAATGTAAACGCTTACTCAAAAATGAAAGGATTTAGGAGTTCATGGATAAACGATTTTTTGAAAAACGCTGTAAATTTAGTATTCGGAAATTTTCATTAGGTGTTGCTTCTGTTATGATTGGGGCTGCATTCTTTGGGACAAGTACAGTTCTTGCAGATAGCGTGCAGTCTGGCTCCACAGCGAATTTACCAGCGGATCTAGCTGCTGCTCTTGCAACAGCAAAAGAGAATGATGGACGTGATTTTGAAGCGCCAAAGGCGGGAGAAGACCAAGGGTCTCCAGAAGTTACGGATGGACCTAAGACAGAAGAAGAACTATTAGCACTTGAAAAAGAAAAACCAGCTAGTTCAGATAAGTTACCAGAAGGCTTAGAGGGCAAATTAGACAAGGCTGAAGATAAAGGGAAAGAAGTTGACAAGGATCAATTAGCTAAAGATACTGGGAATCTCGTTCCAGAAGATGTAGCTAAAACAAAGAATGGTGAATTAAACTACGGAGCAACTGTCAAAATCAAGACACCATCAGGTGAAGGTAGTGGGATTGTCATTGGCGAAAATCTTGTTTTAACTGTTTCACATAACTTTATAAAAGATGTTCCAGATGGGAATAATCGCAAGGTCGTTGACAATGATAATGGTGAAGGGGATATCTACAGTATTTCCTATCCAGGACTACCAGATGTTAAATTTAGTAAAAAAGACATTATTCACTGGGATCGTGAAGGTTTCCTAAAAGGCTACAAGAATGATTTGGCTCTTGTTCGATTGCGAACAGTTCTCGAAAATACGCCTGTTGAAGTAACCAAAAAGCCAGTAGTTAAGAAAATCGGAGATAAACTTCATGTCTTTGGTTATCCAACTGGAAAATTATCACCAGTGCTCAATACAACTGTTGAATTAGTCGAATCCTACGGTGAGGGCGTAAAAGGGATCGGTTATCAAGGTAGTCATCCAGGTGCTAGTGGTGGTGGTATCTTTGATACAGAAGGAAAACTCGTCGGTGTTCATCAAAATGGTGTAGTTGGAAAACGGAGCGGAGGCATTCTCTTCTCACCAGCTCAACTAAAATGGATCCAGGACCACATGCAGGGAATTTCAAGTGTGAAACCAGCAGACTTGGAAGAGAAAGAAAAACCGGCTGAAGAAAAACCAAAAGAGGATAAACCTGAAGCTGCTAAACCTGAAACCCCTAAGACAGTAACCCCTGAATGGCAAACAGTAGCGAATAAAGAGCAACAAGGAACAGTTACGGTTCGTGAAGAAAAAGGTGTCCGCTACAATCAATTGTCTTCAACTGCACAGAACGACAATGGCGATAAACCAGCCTTGTTTGAAAAACAAGGATTGACAGTTGACGCTAATGGAAATGCGACGGTTGATTTAACCTTCAAAGATGATTCTGAAAAGGGCAAATCACGCTTTGGTGTCTTCTTGAAAT
The DNA here is from genome assembly GCF_003943905.1 of Streptococcus mitis. GTDB lineage: Bacteria > Bacillota > Bacilli > Lactobacillales > Streptococcaceae > Streptococcus > Streptococcus mitis_BC. Next base: position 78,773 of record NZ_RJNS01000004.1, on the reverse strand, counting down.
TTAAAGATACCAAGAACAATGTTTTTGTTGGTTATGACAAGGAAGGTTGGTTCTGGGAGTATAAATCTCCAACAGCTAGCACTTGGTATAGAGGTAGTCGTGTCGCTGCCCCTGAAACAGGATCAACAAACCGTCTATCTATCACTCTCAAGTCAGATGGTCAGTTAAATGCCAGCAATAACGATGTTAATCTCTTTGACACAGTTACTCTACCAGCTGCGGTCAATGACCATCTTAAAAATGAGAAGAAGATTCTTCTCAAGGCGGGTTCTTATGGCGATGAGCGAACAGTTGTTAGCGTTAAAACTGATAACCAAGAGGGTGTGAAAACAGAGGATACTCCTGCTGAAAAAGAAACAGGAGCTGTGGTTGATGATAGCAAGGTAACTTATGACACTATTCAGTCTAAGGTCCTCAAGGCAGTGATTGACCAAGCCTTCCCACGTATTAAAGAATACAGCTTGAATGGGCATACCTTGCCAGGACAAGTCCAACAATTCAATAAAGTCTTTATCAACAAACACGAAGTCACACCTGAAGTTACCTACAAAAAAATCAATGAGACAACTGCAGAGTACTTGATGAAACTCCGTGATGAGAAAAATCTAATCAATGCAGACATGACGGTTCGTTTGCAGGTTGTGGATAATCAGTTGCACTTTGATGTGACCAAGATTGTCAACCACAATCAAGTCACTCCAGGTCAAAAGATTGACGATGAAAGAAAACTGCTTTCTTCTATTAGTTTCCTTGGCAATGCTTTAGTATCTGTGTCAAGTGACCAAGCTGGTGCTAAGTTTGATGGGGCAACTATGTCAAACAATACCCATGTCAGCGGAGATGATCATATCGATGTAACCAATCCAATGAAAGACTTGGCCAAGGGGTACATGTATGGATTTGTTTCTACAGATAAGCTTGCTGCAGGGGTCTGGAGCAACTCTCAAAACAGTTACGGTGGTGGTTCTTATGACTGGACTCGCTTAACAGCTTACAAAGAAACAGTCGGAAATGCCAACTATGTAGGAATTCATAGTTCTGAATGGCAATGGGAAAAAGCTTATAAGGGCATTGTCTTCCCAGAATACACCAAGGAACTTCCAAGTGCCAAGGTTGTTATCACTGAAGATGCCAACGCAGACAAGAAAGTCGACTGGCAGGATGGAGCCATTGCTTATCGTAGCATTATGAACAACCCTCAAGGTTGGGAAAAAGTCAAGGATATCACAGCTTATCGTATCGCGATGAACTTTGGTTCACAAGCACAAAACCCATTCCTCATGACCCTGGATGGTATCAAGAAGATTAATCTCCATACAGATGGTCTTGGTCAAGGTGTTCTCCTTAAAGGATATGGTAGTGAGGGACATGACTCTGGTCACTTGAACTATGCTGATATTGGTAAACGTATTGGTGGTGTTGAAGACTTCAAGACCTTGATTGCAAAAGCGAAGAAATATGGAGCTCATCTAGGTATCCATGTTAACGCTTCTGAGACTTATCCTGAGTCTAAATACTTCAATGAAAAAATTCTCCGTAAGAATCCAGATGGAAGCTACAGCTACGGATGGAACTGGCTAGACCAAGGTATCAACATTGATGCGGCTTATGACCTAGCTCATGGCCGTTTGGCACGTTGGGAAGATTTGAAGAAAAAACTTGGTGACGGTCTCGACTTTATCTATGTGGACGTTTGGGGCAATGGTCAATCAGGTGATAACGGTGCTTGGGCTACCCACGTTCTTGCCAAAGAAATCAATAAACAAGGCTGGCGCTTTGCAATCGAGTGGGGTCATGGTGGTGAATACGACTCTACCTTCCAACACTGGGCAGCTGACTTGACCTATGGTGGTTACACCAATAAAGGTATCAACAGTGCTATCACCCGCTTTATCCGCAACCACCAAAAAGATTCTTGGGTTGGGGATTACAGAAGTTACGGTGGTGCAGCCAACTACCCACTTCTAGGCGGCTACAGCATGAAAGACTTTGAAGGCTGGCAAGGACGAAGCGACTACAATGGCTACGTGACTAACCTCTTTGCCCATGATGTCATGACTAAGTACTTCCAACACTTCACTGTAAGTAAATGGGAAAATGGTACACCAGTTACCATGTCTGATAACGGTAGCACCTATAAATGGACTCCAGAAATGAAGGTTGAGCTAGTCGATGCAGCAGGTAACAAGATTGTTGTGACTCGTAAGTCAAACGATGTCAATAGCCCGCAATACCGCGAACGTACAGTAACGCTCAACGGACGTGTCATCCAAGATGGCTCAGCTTACTTGACTCCTTGGAACTGGGATGCAAATGGTAAGAAACTTCCTGCTGATAAGGAAAAGATGTACTACTTCAATACGCAAGCTGGTGCAACAACTTGGACACTTCCGAGTGATTGGGCAAATAGCAAGGTTTACCTTTACAAGCTAACTGACCAAGGTAAGACAGAAGAGCAAGAACTAACTGTAAAAGATGGTAAGATTACCCTAGACCTTCTAGCAAATCAACCATACGTTCTCTACCGTTCAAAACAAACCAATCCTGAAATGTCATGGAGCGAAGGCATGCATATCTATGACCAAGGATTTAACAGTGGAACCTTGAAACACTGGACCATTTCTGGTGATGCTTCTAAGGCAGAAATTGTCAAATCACAAGGCGCAAATGAAATGCTTCGTATCCAAGGCAATAAGAGCAAGGTCAGCCTTACTCAGAAACTGACAGGCTTGAAACCAAATACCAAGTATGCTGTTTATGTCGGTGTTGATAACCGTAGTAATGCTAAGGCAAGTATCACAGTGAATACTGGTGAAAAAGAAGTGACTACTTATACCAATAAGTCTCTCGCACTCAACTATGTGAAGGCCTACGCCCACAATACACGACGTGATAATGCTACAGTTGACGATACAAGTTACTTCCAAAATATGTACGCCTTCTTTACAACTGGTTCAGATGTATCAAATGTTACTCTTACTTTGAGTCGTGAAGCTGGTGATGAAGCGACTTACTTCGATGAAATTCGTACCTTTGAAAATAATTCAAGCATGTACGGAGACAAGCATGATACAGGTCGAGGAACTTTCAAACAAGACTTTGAAAATGTTGCTCAAGGAATCTTCCCATTTGTAGTGGGTGGTGTCGAAGGCGTCGAAGACAACCGCACTCACTTGTCTGAAAAACACGATCCGTATACACAGCGTGGTTGGAATGGTAAGAAAGTCGATGATGTTATCGAAGGAAATTGGTCACTCAAGACCAATGGACTGGTTAGCCGTCGTAACTTGGTTTACCAAACCATCCCACAAAACTTCCGTTTTGAAGCTGGTAAAACTTATCGTGTAACCTTTGAATACGAAGCAGGTTCAGACAATACCTATGCCTTTGTAGTTGGTAAGGGAGAATTCCAGTCAGGTCGTCGTGGTGGTCAAGCTAGCGACTTGGAAATGCATGAATTGCCAAATACTTGGACAGATTCTAAGAAAGCCAAGAAAGTAACCTTCCTCGTGACAGGTGCAGAAACAGGCGATACTTGGGTAGGTATCTACTCAACAGGAAATGCAAGCAATACTCGTGGAGATGCTGGTGGAAATGCCAACTTCCGTGGTTATAACGACTTCATGATGGATAATCTTCACATTGAAGAAATTACCCTAACAGGTAAGATGTTGACAGAAAATGCTCTGAAGAACTACTTGCCAACGGTTGCCATGACCAACTACACGAAAGAGTCTATGGATGCTTTGAAAGAGGCGGTCTTTAACCTCAGTCAGGCAGATGATGATATCAGTGTGGAAGAAGCGCGTGCAGAGATTGCCAAGATTGAAGCCTTGAAGAATGCCTTGGTTCAGAAGAAAACAGCCTTGGTGGCAGAAGATTTTGCAAGTTTGGATGCGCCTGCCCAACCAGGTGAAGGCCTAGAGAATGCCTTTGATGGAAATCTATCTAGCCTATGGCATACATCTTGGAATGGTGGAGATGTAGGCAAGCCTGCAACCATGGTATTGAAAGAGCCTACTGAAATCACAGGACTTCGCTATATACCACGGGGTTCAGGTTCAAACGGTAACTTGAGAGATGTGAAACTGGTTGTCACAGATGAGTCTGGCAAGGAGCACACCTTCACTGCGATGGACTGGCCAGATAACAATAAACCAAAAGATATTGACTTTGGTAAGACAATCAAGGCTAAGAAGATTGTCCTTACTGGTACCAAGACATACGGAGATGGTGGAGATAAATATCAATCTGCAGCAGAACTCATCTTTACTCGTCCACAAGTAGCAGAAACACCTCTTGACTTGTCAGGCTATGAAGCAGCTTTAGCTAAGGCTCAAAAATTGACAGACAAAGAAAATCAAGAGGAAGTGGCCGGAGTTCAGGCGAGCATGAAATATGCGACGGATAACCATCTCTTGACTGAAAGAATGGTGAAATATTTTGCAGATTATCTCAATCAATTAAAAGATTCTGCTACGAAACCAGACGCTCCTACAAGTAGCAAGGGTGAAGAGCAACCTCCAGTTCTTGACAAACCAGAATTTACAGGTGGTGTTAATGGAGTTGAGGCAGCCGTACATGAAAAACCAGAGTATACTGGTCCATTCGGTACAGCAGGCGACCAGCCAGCACCAACCATCGAGAAACTAGAATACACAGGTGGTGTGAATTCAGTTGAAGCTACGGTAAACGAAGTACCAGAATACACAGGTGGAGTCAATGCAGTTGAAGCAGCAGTACATGAGAAACCAGAGTACACTGGCCCACTCGGTACAGCAGGCGACCAGCCAGCACCAACCGTCGAGAAACTAGAATACACAGGTGGCGTCAATGGAGTTGAAGCTGTGGTAAACGAAGTACCAGAATACACAGGTGGTGTGAATGGAGTTGAGCCAGCCGTACATGAAAAACCAGAGTACACAGCCCCACTAGGTACAGCAGGTGATGAACCAGCACCAACTGTTGAGAAACCAGAGTATAAATTAACACCAGCTCCACTAGCTGATTCAAAGACTCCAAAAGTTAAAGATACTCTGAAAAATGAAGAAAGCAAGAAGGCTCTTCCAGAAACAGGAGCAGGGCAGTCTGATACAGCCCTCTTCCTTGCAGGAATCAGCCTAGCATTGTCAGCAGCCCTCTATGCTGCTAAAAGTAAAAAAGAATAGATATTCTATTCTATACTATACTTACCTTGTTTGGATAAATGACTCGAACTCTATAGAAATCAGGGTCGGAAAATGAATCAAACACCTGGAGAGGACCTCTTGGTTCTCTCCTTTTTTCAAAGGAGAAATGATACCGCTTACTCATGTATGCGGATGAAAGGAATAGGAGAAAGATGGATAGACATTTTTTTGAGAAACGCTGTCACTATAGTATAAGAAAATTTGCAATCGGTGCAGCCTCCGTCATGATTGGTGCTAGTATCTTTGGAGCCAATATGGTTCAGGCAGCAGAAACGGCAGCACCTTCAGAAACAGAGGGAAGCATCACCCATGTTCAAGCACTGGATAAGTTACCCGATGATTTAGCCGCTGCGCTTGAAAAGGCGGACGCAGAAGCTGCAACAGAAGCAAGTCATGAAGAAACTCCAGCGACTGATGAGGGAACCAATCCTGCAACAAGTGAAGAGGCAAAACCTGAGACAAGTCCTGCAAGTCCCAAGCCAGCAGAGATAGCAAAACCTGAGACAAGTCCTGCAAGTCCCAAGCCAGCAGAGGTAACAAAACCTGACAATAAACCAGCTGAAACTGCTACGCCCGCACCAAAACCAGCTGAAAAGCAAATCGAAGATAGAGAAGATGTGAACCATCTTGAAGGTGCTACTGCTCAGGCTAATAACTATGAAACTGGCACTCCTTATACTGCTGATAAGGCAGTGGACGGTAATCCAGATACCCGTTGGGCGACTAATCAAAATATTGAAAAACCAACCTTCGAATTAACTCTTCCAAAAACTACTCTCATCAAACATGTAGAAATTGACTGGGATCGTCGTCTTCGTAATGGGCAAAATGACCCAAATATCAAATCTTGGAGTCTCTATTACGCAGGCCAAGAAGATGTGAACGCTAGTGGAGAAAAACAATGGAAACTAGCTCATACAAAGACTGGAGATCCAGTTCTAGATGAGAAAGTTGATTTAGCTAACAGCATCCAAGCTAAGTATCTCAAACTTGAGGTCAATGATTACCAAGCGGGAACCATGAACTGGAGAAACGTTGGAATCCAAGAAATTCGAGCTTATTCTAACGTTCCGGACCATAGTAAGGTAACGGATATCCGCCAAGTGACAGAACTAACAGTAGCAGAAGATGGACAGTCTCTTGTCTTGCCTAGCCTATCAGGGGAAGTTAGTCTCATCGGAAGCAATAAACAAGGTGTAATTGACCTTCAAAATCGTATCCATAAACCTCTGACAGATCAACGCGTTAAGGTTATGGTGCAACAAATCAAAGACAGCCATACTTTCACTAAGGAATTTGAAGTAGTCATCAAGGGGCTACATCAGGACGAGGGTGTGGGTGTAAAACCAAAAGTAGCACCAGCTGTTCAACAATGGTATGGAAAAGAAGGTCAATCTTCTATCACTTCAGATACAGTTCTTGCGACAGGAGATTCGGGCTTTGATCAGGCTGCAAGCTTCTACCAGTCAGACCTTGCAAGCCGTGGATTGGAACTAGCAACAGGTAACAAGCAAGCTCAAAAACGAATCGAATTTAAAAAAGTTGAAAACAAGGGTTATGGTAAAGAAGGCTATGGCATCACTATCCAAAATGATGTGATTACCATCGAAGCTGCCACAAACACAGGAGCCTTCTACGCCACTCGTACTCTTCTTCAAATGGGAGAAACAGACCTACAAAATGGTGAAATTCGCGATTTCCCAAGTTTCAGCCACCGTGGCTTTATGCTAGATACAGGTCGTAAATTTATCCCTTACGACACTCTTGTAGACATCATGCTCAACATGGCTTACTACAAGATGAACGACTTGCAGTTGCACCTCAACGATAACTATATCTTCCTTAAGGAACACTTGGNAGGTAAGAGCTTAACACCAGAAGAACAACTCAAGTATGTTCTTGAACATGCCAAAACTGGTTTCCGTGTGGAGACAGATATTGTCGGTAAGAATGGTCAAAAATTGACATCAGATGAGCATTATACCAAGGAAGAAATGCAAAATCTGATTAAACTTGCCAAGGCCTTGCATATCAACCTAGTGCCAGAAATTGATACACCAGGACACGCTCTGTCATTTGTCAAGGTTCGTCCCGATCTCATGTATCAAGGAAGTCTTAGTGATTACGCAGGCAAGCACAATGTCGAACGAGTTGCTATGCTAGACTTGGATAACAAGTACGAAGAAACTCTTAAATTTGTCAAATCCGTCTATGACAAACTCCTCGATGGTCCAGATGCACCGCTTCATGGCGTGTCCACTGTTCATATTGGAACGGATGAATACTATGGCAGCAGAGAAAGCTATCGCCGCTATGTCAATGACCTTATCAAATACATTAAAGGAAAAGGTTATACCCCTCGTATCTGGGGCTCGCTCAGTGCGAAACGAGGTAAAACAGCGGTTGATTGGAACGGAGTAGAAGTTGATATCTGGAGTATTAGCTGGCAACGACCAAATGAAGCCATTGCTCAGGGAGCTAAGATTATCAACATCACAGATGTACCGACCTATAGTGTGCCAAGTGGAAGCAATAGTCAAGCAGCCTACGGGGACTATGCTAACTATGAGCGTCAATACAATAGCTGGACACCAAACGACTTCCGAACAGGTGGAGGTCCGCTTCTAGAATCGTCTCATCCAAGTATTATCGGAGGAGGTCATGCGGTTTGGAACGACAATATCGACCTTCATGAGACAGGTTTGACCTCTTATGATATCTTTAAACGCTTCTTCAAGAGCATGCAAACCACTGCGGAGCGCACTTGGGGATCTGACCGTGCAGCTGCAACCTTTGCAGAACGCACCCTACCAACGAGCCCTTATGCGCCACAGTCAAATCCTGATAAAGAGATTGATCAAAGCGACTTGTTTACCATCAATCCTGAAACAGTCAAGAACTATGCGAGCAAGAAGGTGAAGACAAGCGAGCAAGGATTGGCTTTTGAGAAAGACAGCAGTATCGAAGGCTTAGCTGGTGATGTTGGTCCAAGTCATGTCTTGAAGTTTGATGTAACTGTCACTGGAGACGGGGAACAAACCTTCTCAACAAGTGGGGACAACCGTATCTATCTAGCTGATAAAGATGGCTACCTTGCTTATCAATTTGAACAGTTCCATATTCAATTCAATAAAAAACTTGAAAAGAACAAACGTTATCAAATCTCCATCGTAACCAAACCACAGTCAACCGAAGTCTATGTGGATGGTGAAAAGATTGAGCGTATCACAAATCCAGCCCACCCTCGCTTTGCCCACAATAGCCTGGTTCTACCGCTTGAAAGAATCGGTGGCTTCAAAGGAATCTTGCATAGTGCAGAGTTGTCAGACAAACCATTTGTAAATCCTCGTTTGATTTCAAATGATAAGATTACTGCAACCGCAAGCAGTCAGCAACTTCCAGGAAACGCGACTGAAGGTGCTGTTGAAAAGGCCTTTGACAATGATCCAAATACTTTCTGGCATACTAAATGGACTGGTGACACTGCGCCATACAGTCTTACTATGACCTTGAAAGAAGCAGAAAAAGTCAATGGCTTGACTTATCTCCCACGTCCAGGTGGTGGAAATGGTGTCGTTACTCGTTACGAAATCTACGCACAAAAAGATGGCCAAATGGTCAAGGTTTCAGAAGGAAACTGGGACAACAATGCCCAAGAAAAATCGGTTAACTTCGCGGCAGTACATACCAACAAGATTGAGTTAAAAGTATTGGAAGGCGTTGGTGGTTTTGCAAGTGCTGCTGAAGTTCATCTATTGAAACCTGTCAAAGAAGAGCAAGAAACGCCTGCACCAAGTCAACCAGAAAAACCAACTACACCTGAAAAACCAAAAGTAGAGCAAACAGGTGATGGAACAGTTGAATTGGCGGATCAATTCACTGCAAGTAAACCAGCTAGTGAAGACAGCATTGCAGCTGCCAGCAAGAGCGCAGACTATCTCAAGAAAGAGTACAAGGTCTTCCCAACTCCACAAAAAGTGACCTATGGCGAAGGTGTTACGGCTCTTCGTAAGCAAGTCAATCTGGTCATGGGGGATCAACTCGATATCTATACTCGCAATCGCTTGAAGAGTGTCTTGCAGGATAATCAAGTATCTTATACAACTGGTAAATCCGCAGTTGCAGGCGCAACCAATATCTATCTTGGAGTGCATGGACAAGGTTCACAAGCAGAACAAAACTTGTCTAAGGTTTCAGCAGGTCTCTTTGACAAGATTGATGCCTATGCCTTGACCATTAAGGATAACTCGATTTCTATCGTCGGGAAAGATACAGATGCAGTCTTCTATGGCTTGACAACCTTGAAACATATGCTCAAGGAAAGTCAAGTTCCAGTTCTTCGCAATGTGACGGTGGAAGATTACGCAGAGCTCAAGAATCGTGGTTTCATCGAAGGTTACTATGGAAATCCATGGTCTAATGCCGATCGTGCAGAGCTCATGCGTTACGGTGGCGATTTGAAATTGAACCAATACTTCTTTGCACCAAAAGACGATCCATACCACAACAAGAAATGGCGTGAACTCTATCCAGAAGAAAAACTAGCTGAAATCCGTGAACTTGCTCGTGTCGGAAATCAAAGTAAAACCCGCTATGTCTGGACTATCCATCCATTCATGAACAACCGCATCCGCTTTGGCAATGAAGCACATTACCAAGAAGATTTAGCAACCATCAAGGCCAAATTTACCCAGCTGATGAAAGTGGGTGTCCGCGAATTTGGTATCCTTGCAGATGATGCACCAAGTCCTGTCGGAGGCTACAATAGCTACAACCGCTTGATGCAAGATATGACCAATTGGTTGACAGAAATGCAGGGAACCTACAGTGGTCTTCGTAAAGAAATGATCTTTGTTCCTGGTCAGTATTGGGGTAATGGACGTGAAGATGAGTTGAAATCCCTCAATGAAAATCTCCCAAGTTCAACATCCATGACCTTGACGGGTGGTAAGATTTGGGGTGAAGTCTCTGAAAGCTTCCTTTCAACTCTCAAGAACAATCTATCCGCAGGTGGCAAGACCTATCGCCCAGTTTCACTTTGGATTAACTGGCCTGTAACAGATAACTCTAAACAGCACTTGATTCTAGGTGGTGGTGAGAAATTCCTTCATCCAAATGTGGATCCTAGCTTGCTATCTGGTATCATGTTGAACCCAATGCAACAGTCTGAACCATCTAAGATTGCCCTCTTTGCCGGAGCTCAATACTCATGGAAACAGTGGAAATCAGAAGAAGAAGCTAAGAAAATCAATGACATTGCCTTCAACTTTGTAGAAAATGGTCATTTTGAAGATAGCAAGGTATCAGCAGCCTTCCGTGAACTTGGTAAGCACATGATTAACCAAAACATGGATGGTCGTGTCGTCAAACTAGAAGAATCTGTAGACTTAGCTCCTAAATTGACAGATTTCATGACTAAGCTCAAAGCAGGTCAGGATGTGACTGCAGAACGTGCAGCCTTGCGAGCTGAATTTGCCAAAATTAAAGAAGCAGCAGAACTTTATAAAGCATCGGGCGACCAAAAGATGGTAGCGCAAATCCACTATTGGTTGGATAATGCAATCGATCAAATGAATGCCCTCGATGCCTTCCTTACAGGAACAGAAGCTATGGCTACAAACGATGCTGCTAAGCTTTGGGACAGTTACTATAAAGGCTTGAAGTTCTATGAACAGTCTCAAACTCATACCTTCCATTATGTAGACCATATGGAAAAGGCTGAATTGGGTGTTCAACACATTCGTCCATTTATCCTATCCCTGAAAGAAGTCCTAGCTTCTGAAGTTCAAAAAGTCTTGCACCCAGACCAAATCATCAGTACCTTTATCACCAATCGAACAGGTGTAGAAGGTGGTTTAGCAGAAGTAACGGATGGCGACTTGGCAACCCATGCGATTATTAAATCACCAAACAGCATCAAGACAGGTGATTATATTGGTATGAAGTTCAACAAGCCGGTAGCGATCCAAACCTTGACCTTTGCAATGGGAACGCAGGCAAATCCACGTGATACCTTTAGTAAGGCCGAAGTGCAGTATTTAGATGAAAACGATAACTGGGTAACCTTGAAAGAGCCAAGCTATGTTGGAAATGAATCCCTTCTTAAGTTTGAAAATCTCACTATCAAGGCCAAGGCAGTTCGCATGATTGCGACAGCAGACCGCGAGAACACTTGGTTTGCAGTTCAGGAAATTGCAGTTAACCGTCCAGTTGAAAAAGCTCGTAGCCAACAAGCAACGACAGTTAGTCTAAGCTCAAACTTAGTTTACAAACTAAATACCTCAGCCCGTCAAATCACTGATGGCAAGGACAATACAGAAGCCATGATGGCAAATGCTGACGGTAGCAATACGACACCAGTAGATGCCTGGGCACAACTTGACCTCGGTGAAGTCAAGTCAGTCACTAAAGTACGACTTCGCCAAGGGACGGGTGATAAGCTTGCCGCAGGTGTACTTGAGTACTCTACAGATGGAACTGCATGGCAAGAGTTAGATCGCCTATCAGGAGAACAAACCAAGGAAGTGACCAGAGCTATTAATGCTCGTTACATCCGAGTCCGCAATACCAAGGCACTCGACCTCTGGTGGCGTATCCAAGACTTCTCTGTTGAGACACGCTCTGGAAACAGTGAGTTAACGGACACCAACGTAGACGCCTTGAAGGAAACACCAGTAGTGGATAGCTTAGGCAGTTACGAACTTCAAATTCCAGCTGGAACCAAACTCCCTGCTCATAGCTATCTAGGAATGAAGCTTGACCGTATCCATCAGATCAAGAGCATCCAGCTCCAAGGCCAAGCCAACCCTGCTCTTAGCCTAGAGTATTCTGCAAATGCGCAAGAGTGGACGTCAGCTAGCCAGTTGAAAGACAGATCTGTCGCAACCCACTTGGTACGTTATGTTCGTCTGGTCAACAAAACGGATCAGGAACAAGCTGTGACAGCCACTTCTCTCCTTGTGACAACCAAAGAAGTACAACCAACCAAACTAGAATCTACAACTATGGGCATTCATCCAACATACGGCAGCAATGATGTTCGTAAACTGAACAACCTAGATCAACTATTTGACGGTGTTTACAACAACTTCGTTGAGTTTTCAGACTATGCCCATAAAGATGGTCATGTAACCTTGAAACTTGGTAGCGAACGCACGATTAAGAAAATCAGAGCCTACATCCAAGACGGAACTCAAAACTATCTTCGTGATGGTAAGATCCAAGTCAGCCAAGACGGTAAAACTTGGACAGATGTCGTGACAGTAGGAGATGGTGTGGCCAATAGTCAACACGATGATTCATTGACAGATGGTTGGACACATGATTCTAAGATGCCAGGAAATCGCTATATCGAGGGTGAATTGACGACACCAGTCAAAGCCAACTATCTCCGTGTTCTCTATACTGCAGACTATGATGCTCGTTTTGTAGGCTTTACAGAATTGGTCATCAACGATGGTGAGTTTGTCAAACCAATCAATGATCCAACAGTAGAAGGAAACGGTGGAGAAAGCCAAGGTAATCTTTACAATAATCTTGTAGACGGCAAAGTCTTGACCAGCTACAAGTCTGAAAAAGACAAGGGCGAATTGGTGTATCACTTATCTGAGCCAACCAATGCCAACCACCTTCGTCTCGTTTCCAGTCTTCCTGAAGGAGCGAAAGCACGTGTTCTTGCTAGAACACTCAAGGATGGCCAAGACAGTTGGACAGACCTCGGTGCCATTACATCTAGTCTCCAAACCTTCGCTATCCGAAATGGTGGCTCTCTTCTAGACGTCAAATTAGTCTGGGAAGGTGGCAAGGCTGAGTTTTATGAATTGGCAAGCTTCCATCAAGCATTAACAGAAGAATCGGTTCAATCAAGCAAGGGTGAAGAGCAACCACCAGTTCTGGAGGTTCCTGAATTCACAGGTGGTGTCAATGCGGCTGAGGCAGCAGTGCATGGAGTACCAGAGTACACAGGTCCACTTGGTACAGCAGGAGACCAACCAGCACCGACAGTTGAGAAACTAGAGTTTACAGGTGGTGTGAACGCGGTAGAAGCAGCAGTACATGAAGTACCAGAGTACACAGGTCCACTTGGTACAGCAGGAGACCAACCAGCACCGACGGTCGAGAAACTGGACTTTACAGGTGGTGTGAACGCGGTAGAAGCAACAGTACATGAAGTACCAGAGTACACAGGTCCACTTGGTACAGCAGGAGACCAACCAGCACCGACGGTCGAGAAACTGGACTTTACAGGTGGTGTGAACGCGGTAGAAGCAGCAGTACATGAAGTACCAGAGTACACAGGTCCACTTGGTACAGCAGGAGACCAACCAGCACCGACAGTTGAAAAACCAGAGTACAAATTGAACTTAAGTCTACTCGCTGATACTAAGACTCCAGAAGTTAAACATGATGATCAGAAGGAGCTTCCGGCAACAGGTGAAAGCAAAGCTGACACAGCTCTCTTCCTAGCAGGCGTAAGTTTAGCTCTATCTGCTCTATTTATCGCAAAAGGGAAAAAGGAATAGCTTCTGATTACCTTTGCTTTTGACAAATTTTAGCATCAAGAGAAAGTGAAAAGACAGCTCCATAACCTCTATAATAGTTAGAGAAACTATTAAAAGAGTTATGGTGCTGTTGGGATAAACTATTGAGCTATAAAGAATAAAAATCCTGAGAATTTTACTTCTCAGGATTTTGCTTATTGTTGCGGTTGACTTGGTTGGTTTTGCTCAGCAGGTGCAGTGCCTGATTGTTGAGGAATCGTCTGCGTTTGACTTGTGTTTGGAGTAGTTGAACTTGACTGAGAAGTCGAACTCTCAGATGTAGAACTAGAACTTTCAGATGTAGAACTTTGTTGTGTAGATGATGAAGGGGTCCACGTATTGCGTGCTCCATTCTTGAAGACAAATTCCCCGCTTCTGTAAAGACCTTCAGGCATGGTCCAATCTCCTGGATGATCATCAGTTGAGAGATAGGTCATCATCGAACGGTAGACCTTAGCTGCAACGTAGAAGCCATCACCAACGATAGGAGTAAGTCGGTTAGAGTAACCGGTCCAGACAGCCATTGAATATTTACGAGTATAGCCGACAAACATTTCGTCTGGAGCTACATAACCAGAGTTCTTAATGTATTTCTCAATTTCATCATCTGTATAGTTTGATGTACCAGTCTTACCAGCTTGTGGTAACCATGATAGGTAGGCTCCACGTCCTGTCCCGTAGGTTAGAACCGTTTTCATCATCTCTGTCATCATATAGGCGGTTGTTTCTTTCATAGCGCGTGTTCCTGAATCAGAAAACTCTTTTGAACTACCATCACTAAAGATGATTTTGTTGATGTACATTGGCTTATGGTAAATACCGCCATTGGCAAAGGCAGCATAGGCTGCGGCCATTTTTTCACTGCTTGCCCCATACTTTTTGTTAGATTCGGTTGTGTTACTTGAAATCGCGTTGGCATAGTGCATATCTGGGTAGTCAATACCGAGTCCATTTAGGAAGGTCTTGGCTCTATCCAAACCGACTTTATTCAAGGTTTCTACAGCTGTAACGTTCCGTGATTGTTGAAGAGCATACTGCAACGTGATGTTTCCAAAGTAACTCTTATCCCAGTTGTAGACAGGTGTGTTGGTGCCAGGATAGTTATATGGTACGTCGTGAACAACCGAAGCGGTTGAGTCATAGATATCGTACTCCAAGGCTGGCGCGTAATCTGTGATGGGTTTCATGGTTGAACCCCAGTCGCGGTTTGTTTCGACAGCTTGGTTCATACCGAAGGAAACATTGCTAGATTGATGGCGTGCACCTAGCTGGGCAATCACCTTTCCGTTTGTGACATCAACGATGGTAGAAGCTACTTGCAACTCATCATCTGGATAATTAACGTATTCGTCGGTATTGTAGATATCCCAGAGACGTTGTTGAACGGCTGGATCAACATTGGTATAAACTTCCATTCCCGTTGTCAAAAGGTTGTAGCCTGTTTCTTGTTCGACTTGATCAATCACTTCTTTGAGGTAATTGTCCATATACGGAGGATAGCTATTAGCAGATTTTAGACTTTGAAGTCCGTCTGTAATAGGAGTGTTAATGGCTTTTTCGTATTGTTCGGCTGTAATGTAACCTTGTCCCTTCATCTCGGAGAGAACCAGATCTCGGCGTTCTTGTGCCGCTTCTGGATGAGAGTAGGGATCATACTGATTTGGAGCCTGGGGCATTCCAGCTAGGAGAGCCAATTGAGGTAGACTTAAATCTTTGAGGTCTTTACCATAGTAGTTTTGGGCTGCCGTTTGCATCCCGTAATTTCCGTTGGACATATAGACCTTGTTGATGTAGTAAGTTAGGATCTCTTGTTTGGTTGCTTTTTGTTCTAACTGAACGGCTAGCCAAGCTTCCTGTGCCTTACGTGAAAGTGTTTGATCAGATGTTGACGTTGAGAAATAGGTTAGTTTAATCAACTGCTGTGTCAAGGTAGAACCACCTTGAAGACCACCCCCACCACGAAGGTTTCGTAAGGAAGCGCCTAGGATACGAATCGTATCTACTCCTCGATGACTGAAGAAACGATGATCTTCAATAGAGACAATTGCATTGACCAGCTCCGTAGGGATTTCATTAGCCTGTGCATTGACACGGCGCTCTGACCCAAGATCAGCGATAAGTTCATCATTGCTGTCATAAATCTTACTAGAAGTCGTTGCGACTAGCTTGCTTTCGGATAGGGATGGAGCCTTGCTCACATAGTAGAGAAAGAGGCCTCCGCCTAGCATAATAGCTGCGATAAATAAGGTCAAAAGGCAGATACTGACATACTTAGCTATTCGCAGGAAAGTTTGTTTGTTCATCTTATTTTACCACCTAGTAAATGTTCTTTGATAACGTCGAGATAGGGAATTTGAGGAAAAGCACCAGGCTCAATCCTATATCCATTTTCTCGAATATATCCAAGTGGCATTGACTTTTGTCCCATATCTTGATGATAGAAACGAATCAAATCAATGGCCGGCAATAAGTAGGTTTCTTGCTGAGAAGAAAAGTGAAGGAGTACAAAGCAGATTCCTTGCTGGGCAAGGACTTGTTCCATATGCTGGATCTGATGGAGATGAAAATTCTTCATCGGTATCGCATGTTTTTGCCTGGTTTCCTTTGCTTCAAAGTCGATGTAGTATCCATCATAAACCCCTGAATAGTCAGTAGTTGAAGCTTGTCTAAAGTAGGCTTCAACGATCTTGGCTCGACTTCGTTGGGGATAGTCGACACGTACGATTTGGATGGGAGTCGGTTTCTTGTGAATAACAGCTAACCCATGCGACAAATAGTAGTCGTTCGTAGCATTGATCATCTTTTCAAAAGACATTCCCCGATTTGCGAAATTTTTAGTTTGTGACAGGGGTGCTTGTCTCTTTTGAGATGAAATTTTATGTGGATAGTTGACCATAATTCTCCTTATTGGTACAATAACATCACTCTATTATATCATAAATTTACAAAGAAAGGGTTAAAAATGACATCAGCCTTGATTTTAGGCTATTCAGCCTTGGACCTTGGTCTCTTTAATGACAAGGATATTCGCGTTGATATTATCAAAACAGCCATTCGGAGAGACCTGGAACGTCTAGCAGAGGATGGGGTGACTTGGCTTGTCTTTACAGGGACTTTGGGCTTTGAGTACTGGGCGCTTCAGGTGGCGAAAGACATGAAAGCAGACTATGGATTTCAACTGGCGACCATTTTTGATTTTGAAACCCATGGCAGTAACTGGAATGAAGCCAATCAAATCAAACTCAGTGAGTTTAAGCAGGTTGACTTTGTCAAATATGCCTATCCACAATATGAGCACAAGGGGCAACTACGTGATTATCAGAAATTTCTGCTGGAAAATACGGATGGATGCTACCTGTTTTATGACGAAGAAAATGAAACCAAGTTACAGTATTTTTACCAGATGATGAAAAATCAAGAAGGCTATGTTACAAAAAGATTAACATTTGAGGATCTGAACGAAATAGTGGAAAATTTTTCCGAAAAGTGAGGCTTTGACCTTGATTTTTGTTTGTCTTTTTTTATATAATAAGAATAGCAATCAAGAATGGAGAGAGAAATGGCAAGTATTATTTTTTCAGCAAAAGATATTTTTGAACAAGAGTTTGGACGTGAAGTTCGCGGATATAGTAAGGCAGAGGTAGACGAGTTCCTAGATGATGTGATCAAGGATTATGAGACTTACGCAGCTTTGGTCAAATCTCTTCGTCAGGAGATTGCTGATTTGAAGGAGGAATTGTCTAACAAGCCACAGGCAAGTTCTACTCAACAAAGTTCTATCGAAGTAACAAGTTCTACTCCAATGACAAATTTTGATATTTTGAAACGATTGAATCGACTTGAAAAAGAAGTATTCGGTAAGCAAATCGTAGACAATTCTGAGTTGTAATTAGGTGTCTATTAGATGCAATTTTTGGATAATCGCGTGAAGAGAATCCCTTTTCATGAGGAAAGTCCATGCTAGCACAGGCTGTGATGCCTGTAGTGTTTGTGCTAGGCGAATCCATAAGCCTAGGGACGAGAGATCGTTACGGCAGTTGAAATGGCTAAGTCTTCGGATAGGTCAGAGTAGGCTTGAAAGTGCCACAGTGACGGAGTCTTTCTGGAAACAGAGAGAGTGGAACGCGGTAAACCCCTCAAGCTAGCAACCCAAATTTTGGTCGGGGCATGGAGTGCACGGAAACGAACGTAGTACTCTGACTGTTATCAGTTACAGGCTGTTAGCGGTAGACAGATGATTATCGAAGGAAGTGGTCCTAGTCACTTCTGGAACAAAACATGGCTTATAGAAAATTGCATATAGGTTGGGGCTGAGAAATCTTTCTCAACCTCATTTTTTAAAGTGAACAAGAGAAAGGTCTTACAAGACTGTAAAATGAAAAAAGAATTTAATTTAATCGCAACTGTTGCGGCGGGTCTCGAGGCTGTCGTTGGACGTGAGGTGCGAGAGTTAGGCTATGATTGCCAGGTTGAGAATGGACGTGTCCGTTTTCAAGGAGATGTGAAGGCAATCATTGAGACCAATCTGTGGCTTCGCGCAGCTGACCGTATCAAGATTGTAGTTGGGAGCTTTCCGGCTAAGACCTTTGAAGAACTTTTCCAAGGCGTTTTTGCTCTAGATTGGGAGAACTATCTCCCGCTTGGGGCGCGTTTCCCGATTTCAAAGGCCAAATGTGTTAAGTCTAAACTTCACAATGAGCCTAGTGTTCAGGCGATTTCCAAGAAGGCAGTTGTCAAGAAACTGCAAAAACACTATGCCCGCCCAGAAGGTGTTCCCTTGATGGAAAATGGTCCTGAGTTTAAGATAGAGGTGTCCATCCTTAAAGATGTGGCAACTGTCATGATTGACACGACAGGTTCTAGCCTTTTTAAACGTGGTTATCGTACGGAAAAGGGTGGAGCGCCTATAAAAGAAAATATGGCAGCGGCGATTTTACAACTCTCTAACTGGTATCCAGACAAGCCCTTGATTGATCCGACCTGTGGTTCAGGAACTTTCTGTATCGAGGCGGCTATGATTGCTAGAAAGATGGCCCCTGGGCTTCGCCGTTCCTTTGCTTTTGAAGAATGGAACTGGGTTAGCGATCGGTTAATTCAAGAAGTGCGTACTGATGCTACCAAGAAAATTGACCGTGAACTTGAACTGGATATCATGGGCTGTGATATAGACGCTCGTATGGTTGAAATTGCTAAAGCCAATGCCCAAGCAGCAGGTGTGTCAGGTGACATCACTTTTAAACAAATGCGGGTACAGGACTTGCACTCAGACAAGGTAAATGGTGTCATCATTTCCAATCCACCATATGGAGAGCGTTTATCTGATGATGCAGGAGTTACCAAGCTCTATGCAGAAATGGGACAGGTCTTTGCCCCACTGAAAACCTGGAGCAAATTTATCCTGACGAGTGACGAAGCTTTTGAAAGTAAGTACGGAAGTCCAGCGGATAAAAAGCGCAAACTTTATAACGGAACCTTAAAAGTGGATTTGTATCAATACTTTGGTCAGCGTGTGAAGCGCCAAGAGGTAAAGTAGAAAGGAAGACAGATGAGTAAAAAAAGACACAATCGCCATAAAAAAGAGCATCAAGAATCCAAATTTGATTTTGACGAGGCGAAAGATCTGACAGTTGGTCAAGTCATCCGTAAAAATGAAGAAGTTGAAGCTGGAGTATTGCCTGAGGACAATATCTTGGATAAATACATCAAACAGCACCGCGAGGAAATCGAAGCCGACAAGTTTGAAACACGTCAATTTAAAAAAGAAGAACTGCAGGAAGCTCAGGCTCAAGAAGAATTGACACAGGAAGTCTCAGAAATCACTGAAGAGTCGGCACCAATCATAGAGGAACCCGAGACAGTTTCAGAAGAAACGGTGTCAGACTCAGTGGAATCTACAAGCTCGGATGTGGTTTTGCCTCCTTTGGGAGAAGAAAATCAAGACTTGGAACCGCTTGTGTTGGAAAAGCAAACGCCAGCAGAGATTGCTGATGAGAAAGAAGAGGAAGAGACAGCTCTACTTTCACGCTCAGCTCAGGCAGAATCAGAAACAATTTCTAATTCTAAAAAGAAGCGCGTGTTTGTTATCGGCTCAGCCTTGGCTACAGCCCTTATCTTGGCAGGTAGTTACTATATCTATCGTCAAGTAACTCGCTCCAACCAAGCTATCCAGTTTTCTCAATCATCTTCTAGCAATCAAGAAACACAAGCGGCTCTACAAGAGTTTAATACCCTCTACGATGCCTTTTATACGGATGCTAATAAAACAGCCTTGAAAAATAGTCAGTTTGACAAGTTGAACCAACTCAAGGCTCAACTAGATAAACTCGAAGGCAGTCGAGAATATACCCTTGCCAAGTCTAAGTATGATAGTTTAGAAACTCAAATCAAGGCTGTGCAAGAAGTGAATAATCAGTTTGAAACTCCAGCAATTACTGATGGTGTCTTGGATACCAATGCGAAGGTCAAGGCAGATGCTAAATTTACAGAAATTAAAACAGGAAATACAGAGCTAGATAAACTGTTAGATAAGGCCATTAGCCTTGGTAAGAGCCAGCAAACAAGCGCCTCTAGTTCAAGTTCAAGTAGCAGTAGCCAAGAAAGTTCAAGCACAACGACTGATAGCAGTACGAGCAGTTCGTCTGCTTCATCGAGTTCGGCACCTGCCAGCAGACCAGAAAGCGGAGGCTTGTCTAGCGAAGGTGCCAATCTTCAAAGAAGTGCTAGTCGTGTACCATACAACCAATCCGCTGTAGAGGATAGCAACAATCCTGCCTGGACTTTTGCGGACGGTGTCCTTGAACAAATCTTAGCAACATCGCGTGCTCGTGGCTATATCACTGGTAATCAATATATTCTAGAACGGGTCAATATCGTAAACGGAAATGGTTATTATAACCTCTACAAACCAGATGGAACCTATCTCTTCACCCTCAACTGTAAGACTGGATACTTTGTTGGTAATGGAGCTGGTCACGCGGATGACTTGGACTACTAGGAGTCCGTTACAAAATTCTTTCCTTTCATAGGTAAAAATGATAAAATAAAACATATTAAACAAGAGGAGTGTCACATGACAAAAGCTAACTTTGGTGTCGTTGGTATGGCCGTAATGGGTCGTAACCTTGCCCTAAATATCGAATCTCGTGGTTATACAGTTGCCATTTACAATCGTAGTAAAGAAAAAACAGAAGACGTAATTGCTTGCCATCCTGAAAAGAACTTTGTACCTAGCTACGATGTAGAGTCTTTCGTTCAATCTATCGAAAAACCTCGTCGTATCATGCTCATGGTTCAAGCTGGACCTGGTACAGATGCAACTATCCAAGCCCTTCTTCCACACCTTGACAAGGGTGATATCTTGATTGATGGAGGAAACACTTTCTACAAAGATACCATCCGTCGTAATGAAGAATTGGCAAACTCAGGCATCAACTTTATCGGTACTGGGGTTTCTGGTGGTGAAAAAGGTGCCCTTGAAGGTCCTTCTATCATGCCTGGTGGACAAAAAGAAGCCTACGAATTGGTTGCTGATGTTCTTGAAGAAATCTCAGCTAAAGCACCAGAAGATGGCAAACCATGTGTGACTTACATCGGTCCTGATGGAGCTGGTCACTATGTGAAAATGGTCCACAACGGTATCGAGTATGGCGACATGCAATTGATCGCAGAAAGCTACGACCTCATGCAACACTTGCTTGGTCTTTCTGCAGAAGACATGGCTGAAATCTTCACTGAGTGGAACAAGGGTGAATTGGACAGCTACTTGATCCAAATCACAGCTGATATCTTGAGCCGTAAAGACGATGAAGGTCAAGAGGGACCAATCGTAGACTACATCCTTGATGCTGCAGGTAACAAGGGAACTGGTAAATGGACTAGCCAATCAGCACTTGACCTTGGTGTGCCATTGTCACTTATCACTGAATCAGTATTTGCCCGCTACATCTCTACATACAAAGAAGAGCGTGTGCATGCTAGCAAGGTGCTTCCAAAACCAGCTGCCTTCAAATTTGAAGGTGACAAGGCTGAGTTGATCGAAAAGATTCGTCAAGCTCTTTACTTCTCAAAAATCATTTCATACGCACAAGGTTTTGCTCAATTGCGTGTGGCTTCTAAAGAAAACAACTGGAACTTGCCATTTGCGGACATCGCATCTATCTGGCGTGATGGTTGTATCATCCGTTCTCGTTTCTTGCAAAAGATAACAGATGCCTACAACCGTGATACAGACCTTGCAAACCTTCTCTTGGATGAGTACTTCTTGGATGTTACTGCTAAGTACCAACAAGCAGTGCGTGATATCGTAGCTCTTGCTGTTCAAGCTGGTGTACCAGTACCAACCTTCTCAGCAGCTATTACTTACTTTGATAGCTACCGTTCAGCTGACCTTCCAGCTAACTTGATCCAAGCGCAACGTGACTACTTTGGTGCCCACACTTACCAACGTAAAGACAAAGAAGGAACCTTCCACTACTCTTGGTATGACGAAAAATAAGTAGGTCTGCCATGGGGAAACGGATTTTATTACTTGAGAAAGAACGCAATCTCGCTCATTTTCTCAGTCTGGAACTCCAAAAAGAGCAATACCGTGTTGATCTGGTCGAGGAGGGGCAAAAAGCCCTCTCCATGGCTCTCCAGACAGATTATGACTTGATTTTACTGAATGCTCGTCTGGGGGATATGACGGCCCAGGATTTTGCAGAGAGGCTGAGTCGGACAAAACCTGCCTCAGTGATCATGGTCTTGGACCATCGCGAAGAATTGCAAGACCAGATTGAGACAATCCAGCGCTTCGCCGTTTCTTACATCTATAAGCCAGTGATTATTGATCAGCTGGTGGCTCGTATTTCAGCGATTTTCCGAGGTCGGGACTTTATCGACCAACACTGTAGTCAGATGAAGGTCCCAACGTCTTACCGCAATCTGCGTATGGATGTAGAACATCATACCGTTTATCGTGGCGAGGAGATGATTGCTCTGACGCGCCGTGAGTATGACCTTTTGGCCACTCTCATGGGAAGCAAGAAGGTCTTGACTCGTGAGCAGTTGTTGGAAAGTGTTTGGAAGTACGAAAGTGCGACAGAAACCAATATCGTGGATGTTTATATCCGTTATCTACGTAGCAAGCTTGATGTAAAAGGTCAAAAAAGCTACATTAAAACCGTGCGTGGTGTTGGGTACACCATGCAAGAATAGAAAAGCAGTTGCAGTTGTGTAACTGCTTTTTTTGAGAAGTTTCTATATATTGACATACGGTAGAGTCTTTGCTACAATCAGTTATGGAGGAAAGATCTAATGAAAAAATTTAAAATAATGATGCAAGTTGGACTAGCAGTCTTCTTTCTTGGTCTGTTAGCGACAAGTACAGTATTGGCGGATACCACAGGTGGGCAGTTTGTTGATAAGGGCAATAGAAAATACTATATAAAAAAAGATCATAAAGCGATCTATTGGCATAAAATAGACGGTAAAATGTACTATTTTGATGATGATGGAGAAATGGTAGTCGGCTGGCAATACTTAGAAATTCCTGGGACGGGTTATCGTGATGATTTATTTGATAATCGTCCAATCTTCGAAATTGGTCTTCAACAGAAGTGGTACTACTTTGATCAAGATGGGGTATTACAAGAATTTGTTGGCTGGCAACAATTAGAGGTTAAAGATTCATTAACTGTTGGTAAAAAATATGGTGAAGGCTTTGAAGGCCCAGAAGTTCTTAAATTAGCAAATTATTACTTTAATGAAGATCATTCTTTAAAAACAGGTTGGCTCTACGATCAATCTAACTGGTACTATCTAGCAAAAACAGGTCATTTAGGGAAAGACTACCTTGGTGGTGAAAGACGTGCGGGTTGGATAAACGATGATTCGACTTGGTACTACCTAGACCCAACAACTGGTATTATGCAAACTGGTTGGCAATATCTAGGTAATAAGTGGTACTACCTCCGCTCATCGGGAGCTATGGCAACTAGTTGGATTAAAGATGGTTCGACTTGGTATTATCTAGATGCTAAAAATGGCGATATGAAAACGGGATGGCAATATCTTGGGAACAAGTGGTACTACTTCCGTTCCTCAGGAGCTATGGCAACTGGTTGGACTAAGGAAGGTTCGACTTGGTATTATCTAAATGCAAGTAATGGAGATATGAAGACAGGCTGGTTCCAGGTCAATGGTAAATGGTACTACGCTTATAGTTCAGGTGCTTTAGCAGTGAATACGACCATAGAAGGCTACTACGTCAATTATAATGGCGAATGGGTCCAATAATGAAAGAGGCGATTGTGAAGGAAACAATCGCTTTTTTTGTGAAAATATAATAAAATAGATAGGAGAAAATACTACTGTATGAAATGAGACGGTCTTTCCGTCTGGTTAAAGGAAAACATGACAAAAAAAGTTGGTGTCGGTCAGGCACATAGTAAGATTATTTTAATAGGGGAGCATGCGGTCGTTTACGGTTATCCTGCCATTTCCCTGCCTCTTTTGGAGGTGGAGGTGACTTGTAAGGTAGTTCCTGCAGCGAGTCCTTGGCGTCTCTATGAGGAGGATACCTTGTCCATGGCAGTTTATGCTTCGCTGGAGTATTTGGATATCAAAGAAGCCTGTATTCGCTGTGTGATTGACTCAGCTATTCCTGAAAAACGGGGGATGGGTTCGTCAGCAGCTATCAGCATAGCGGCCATTCGAGCTGTTTTTGACTACTATCAAGCCGACTTGCCTCATGATGTGCTAGAAATCTTGGTCAATCGGGCTGAGATGATTGCCCATATGAATCCTAGTGGTTTGGATGCAAAAACCTGTCTCAGTGACCAACCTATTCGCTTTATTAAAAACGTTGGATTTACAGAGCTTGAGATGGACCTATCCGCCTATTTGGTAATTGCAGATACGGGTGTGTATGGTCACACTCGTGAAGCTATCCAAGTGGTTCAAAGTAAGGGCAAGAATGCCCTACCGTTTTTGCATGCCTTGGGAGAATTGACCCAGCAAGCAGAAAATGCAATTAGACAAAAAGATGCTGAAGGATTGGGACAAATCCTCAGTCAAGCTCATTTACATCTAAAGGAAATTGGTGTCAGTAGCCCTAAAGCAGACTCCCTTGTTGCAACGGCTCTTAACCATGGTGCTCTGGGTGCCAAGATGAGTGGTGGTGGGCTAGGAGGCTGTATTATCGCCTTGGTAGCCAATCTGGACCAAGCGCAAGAACTAGCAAAACGATTAGAAGAGAAAGGAGCTGTTCAGACATGGATCGAAAGCCTGTAACAGTACGTTCCTACGCAAATATTGCCATTATCAAATATTGGGGAAAGAAAAAAGAAAAAGAGATGGTTCCTGCTACTAGCAGCATCTCTCTGACTTTGGAAAACATGTACACAGAGACGACCTTATCTCCTCTACCGACGGATGCGACTGCTGATGCCTTTTATATCAATGGTCAGTTTCAGAGTGAGGCTGAGCATGCCAAGATGAGCAAAATCATCAACCGTTACCGTCCAGAAGGTGAGGGATTTGTCCGTATCGATACCCAAAACAACATGCCGACTGCGGCTGGCTTGTCATCCAGTTCTAGTGGTTTGTCCGCCTTGGTCAAGGCTTGCAATGCTTATTTCCAGCTTGGCTTGAATCGGAGCCAGTTGGCGCAGGAGGCTAAGTTTGCCTCAGGGTCGTCCTCTCGCAGTTTTTATGGACCGCTAGGTGCTTGGGATAAGGATAGTGGAGAGATTTACCCTGTAGAGACAGACCTGAAACTAGCTATGATTATGTTGGTGCTGGAGGACAAGAAAAAACCAATCTCTAGCCGTGATGGGATGAAACTCTGTGTGGAAACCTCGACGACTTTTGATGATTGGGTTCGCCAGTCTGAGAAGGATTATCAGGATATGCTGGTTTATCTCAAAGAGAATGATTTTGCTAAGGTTGGGGAATTAACGGAGAAAAATGCCCTAGCCATGCACGCTACGACCAAGACTGCTAGTCCAGCCTTTTCTTATCTAACGGATGCTTCCTATGAAGCGATGGACTTTGTCCGCCAACTTCGTGAGCAAGGCGAGGCTTGCTACTTTACCATGGATGCTGGTCCTAATGTCAAGGTCCTCTGTCAAGAGGAAAACTTGGAGCATTTATCAGAAATCTTTGGTCAACGTTACCGCTTAATTGTGTCAAAAACAAAGGATTTGAGCCAAGATGATTGCTGTTAAAACTTGCGGAAAACTATACTGGGCGGGTGAGTATGCTATTTTAGAGCCAGGACAGTTAGCCTTGATAAAAGCTATCCCCATCTATATGAAGGCTGAGATTGCTTTTTCTGACAGCTACCGTATCTACTCAGATCTGTTTGATTTCGCAGTGGACTTGACGCCAAATCCTGACTACAGTTTGATTCAAGAAACGATTGCTTTAGTGGAAGATTTCCTGACTTATCGAGGTCAGGATTTAAGGCCTTTTTCTCTAGAAATCCGTGGCAAAATGGAACGGGAAGGGAAAAAGTTTGGTCTGGGTTCTAGTGGTAGCGTTGTTGTCTTGGTGATCAAGGCCCTACTGGCTCTATATGATATTACGGTTGATCAGGAACTCTTGTTCAAGCTGGCTAGCGCGGTCTTGCTCAAGCGAGGCGACAATGGTTCCATGGGGGACCTTGCCTGTATTGTGGCAGAAGATTTGGTTCTCTACCAGTCTTTTGATCGAAAGAAGATAGCTGCTTGGTTGCAAGAAGAAAGCTTGGCGACAGTTTTGGAGCGTGACTGGGGCTTTTCTATCTCACAAGTGAAACCAACCCTAGAA
This sequence comes from Streptococcus mitis, assembly GCF_003943905.1. Taxonomy (GTDB): domain Bacteria; phylum Bacillota; class Bacilli; order Lactobacillales; family Streptococcaceae; genus Streptococcus; species Streptococcus mitis_BC. Next base: position 52,255 of record NZ_RJNS01000004.1, on the reverse strand, counting down.
TGTGATTTCCTAGTGGGATGGACCAAGGAAGTGGCTGTATCGAGTCAAATGGTTCAGCAAATCAAGCAAAACATAGGCCAGAACTTTTTAACTTTCTCAAAAGCAACGGTATCTGCTTTGGTAGAAGCCCTGGAGCATGGGAATGCAGAAAAAATTATCGAGCAGCTGGAAACAGCCAGTCAGCTTTTAGAAGGTTTGAGCCCAGATATTTACACACCTTCGCTGAGACAGTTGAAAGAAGCCAGTCAAGATTTGCAGGCTGTTGCCAAGAGTAGTGGCGCTGGTGGTGGTGACTGTGGCATTGCCTTGAGTTTTGATGAGCAATCAACTGAAACCTTAAAAAATCGCTGGGCCGATCTGGGGATTGAGCTCTTATACCAAGAAAGGATAGGACATGACGACAAATCGTAAGGACGAGCACATCCGCTATGCCCTTGAGCAGAAAAGTTCCTATAATAGCTTTGATGAGGTGGAGTTGATTCACTCTTCGCTACCGCTTTATGACCTAGATGAAATCGATCTTTCGACAGAATTTGCAGGTCGAAAGTGGGACTTTCCTTTTTATATCAATGCCATGACGGGTGGGAGCGAAAAAGGTAAAGAAATCAATCAAAAACTGGCTCAGGCGGCAGAAGCCTGTGGGATTTTGTTTGTGACGGGATCTTATAGCGCAGCCCTCAAAGATCCAACAGATGCCTCTTTTTCTGTCAAATCTAGCCGTCCAAATCTCCTCCTTGGAACCAATATTGGCTTGGACAAGCCTATCGAGTCAGGACTTCAGACTGTAGAAGCGATGAATCCTCTTCTCCTCCAAGTGCATGTTAATGTCATGCAGGAATTACTCATGCCCGAGGGAGAAAGAAAGTTCAGAAGCTGGCAATCGCATCTGGCAGACTACAGCAAGCAAATCCCTGTTCCTATTATTCTCAAGGAAGTGGGTTTTGGGATGGATGTGAAGACCATCGAGAGAGCCTATGAACTAGGTGTTCGAACGGTTGACCTGTCGGGCCGTGGTGGTACTAGCTTTGCCTATATCGAAAACCGTCGCAGTGGTCAGCGTGATTACCTCAATCAATGGGGTCAGTCTACTATGCAGGTCCTTCTCAATGCCCAAGACTGGAAAGACAAGGTCGAACTCTTGGTCAGTGGAGGCGTTCGAAATCCTCTTGATATAATTAAGTGCTTGGTATTTGGTGCCAAGGCTGTAGGACTGTCACGTACCGTTCTGGAATTGGTTGAAAGCTATACCGTCGAAGAAGTGATTGGTATTGTTCAAGGCTGGAAAGAAGATCTGCGTTTGATCATGTGTGCCCTTAATTGTGCAACCATAGCGGATCTGCAAAACGTAGACTATATTCTTTATGGCAAACTCAAAGAAGCAAAAGATCAGATGTAGAGAGGTCGGGACAAGAATCCCGCCCTTTTTTGTAGTCTTTTGTCCAACGGTAGTGGGCTGAAAGAACCTAGCTTGTACGAGCGATTTCTGTCCTATCTCCTTTTTCCATCCTCAGACCGAGGTGACTTTTTTGAATTGTGATAAAATAGAAGGGAGAGGATGCGTCTATGAAAAAATTTCAAATCTTTTTATTTATTGAAGCCTGTCTGTTGACGGGAGCTCTGATTTTGATGGTATCAGAGCATTTTTCGCGTTTTCTGCTGATTTTATTCCTCTTTCTTCTCCTGATACGCTATTATGCAGGCAAAGAGGGCAACAACTTTCTCCTCCTTGTGGCTACCATTCTTTTCTTTTTCATCGTCATGCTCAATCCCTTTGTGATTTTAGCTATCTTTGTAGCGGTGATCTACAGTCTCTTTCTTCTCTATCCGATGATGAATCAAGAAAGAGAGGAGACCGACTTGGTCTTTGAAGAGGTGGTGACGGTTAAAAATGAAAAGAATCGCTGGTTTGGCAATCTCCATCATTTCTCTAGTCACCAGACTTGCCAGTTTGACGATATCAACCTCTTTCGCCTTATGGGTAAGGACACTATTCATCTGGAAAGAGTTATCCTAACCAATCATGACAATGTCATTATCCTTAGAAAGATGGTCGGAACGACTAGGATTATCGTACCTGTAGATGTGGAAATCAGCCTCAGTGTTAATTGTCTTTATGGAGATCTTACCTTCCTTCATCAACCTAAGAAATCCCTTCGCAATGAACACTATCATCAGGAAACCAGAGACTATCTCAAGAGTAACAAGAGCGTCAAGATTTTCCTAACTACTATGGTTGGCGATGTGGAGGTAGTCAGAGGATGAAAAAGCAATCGTATCTGTTAATCGGGCTGACTTCCCTCCTCTTTCTCCTCTTTTTGGCTAATAGTTTACTTGATATTTTTGAACTAGGCTGGTCCTATTTGCTACAGGATATTGAGAAAACAGAGAAGTTAATCTTTTTGATCTTGGTCTTTAGCCTTTCCATGATTTTCTTTTTTGTCCTTTTTTGGCGCGTGATAGAAGAAGTTTCTCACAGAAAAATGCAAGTCAATCTTAAGAGACTGCTAGCAGGAAAAGAGGTGATTCCCTTTGCAGATCCAGACTTGGATGCCAGTTTCAAGTCCTTATCTGGCAAGCTCAACCTCTTGACAGAGGCTGTTCAAAAGGCTGAAAACCAAAGCCTAGTCAAGGAAGAAGCGATTATCGAGAAAGAACGGAAGCGGATAGCGCGTGACTTACATGATACGGTTAGTCAGGAGTTGTTTGCAGCCCATATGATTTTATCAGGTGTCAGTCAGCAGGCTTTGAAGCTTGATAGAGAAAAGATGCAGACCCAGTTGCAAAGTGTCGCAGCCATCCTAGAAACAGCCCAGAAAGATCTACGGGTCTTGCTCTTGCATTTGCGACCAGTTGAGTTGGAAGACAAGAGTTTGGTTGAGGGGATTCAAATCCTCTTAAAAGAACTTGAGGACAAGAGTGATCTCAAGGTAAGTCTCAAGCAAAATGTGACGAAATTGCCAAAGAAAATCGAAGAGCATATCTTCCGTATTATTCAGGAGTTAATCAGCAATACCCTTCGCCATGCTCAGGCATCTTGCTTGGATGTCTATCTCTATCAAACGGATTTTGAATTGCAGCTGAAGGTGGTAGACAATGGGATTGGTTTCCAGTTGGGGAGCTTAGATGACTTGAGTTATGGACTGCGAAATATTAAGGAGCGGGTCGAGGATATGGCAGGAACAGTTCAACTCTTGACAGCACCTAAGCAGGGACTGGCGGTTGATATCCGTATACCCCTGCTAGACAAGGAATCATAAAGGAGTAAAGATGAAAATTTTACTGGTAGATGACCATGAAATGGTCCGATTGGGCTTGAAAAGCTACTTTGACCTCCAAGAAGATGTAGAAGTTGTGGGCGAGGCGGCCAACGGTGTTCAAGGGATTTCCTTTGCCTTGGAATTGCGTCCAGATGTCATTGTCATGGATATCGTCATGCCTGAGATGAATGGGATTGACGCAACCTTAGCCATCCTCAAAGAATGGCCTGAAGCAAAGATTTTGATTGTGACCTCTTACCTAGACAATGAAAAAATCATGCCTGTCTTGAACGCTGGTGCTAGAGGCTATATGCTCAAGACTTCTAGTGCGGATGAATTACTGCACGCTGTTCGTAAGGTTGCCGCTGGAGAGCTTGCTATTGAGCAAGAGGTCAGCAAGAAGGTCGAATACCACCGCAATCATATCGAACTTCATGAGGATCTGACTGCGCGTGAACGAGACGTGCTCCAACTCATCGCCAAGGGCTACGAAAATCAGCGCATCGCAGATGAACTCTTCATCTCTCTCAAGACGGTCAAGACCCATGTGTCAAATATATTGGCAAAGTTAGAAGTCAGTGACCGGACCCAGGCTGCGGTCTATGCCTTTCAGCACCACTTGGTGGGGCAGGAGGACTTTTAGATGAGTTTTGCAGATTTACTTATGGAGTTGGATGCGGCAAAAAATCCAGAAAAAGCAGGCCCCATGGAAGCCTATATGCGCCATCAATTTTCCTTTCTAGGCGTTGCAGCTCCTGAAAGAAATGCCCTTTATAAAAAATACTTTCCAAGTGCGAAAAAAACAAAGATCATCGATTGGGATTTTGTGGACACTTGCTGGGAAAAGGAACCTAGAGAATACCAATATGTAGCTGCCAACTATTTGAAGGCCATGCAGTCTTATCTAACAGAGAGCGATTTACCTAAACTGGAGCATTTGGTCGTCACCAAGTCCTGGTGGGATACGGTAGATATCCTAGACCGAGTAGTAGGAAGTTTAGTATATGACAAACCAGAGCTAGGAGAAATCATCCTTCAATGGAGTTTATCAGATAATATCTGGCTGAGACGAGTTGCCATTGACCACCAGCTCCTAAGGAAAGAGAAAACGGATGTTCAACTAATGGAAAAGTTCCTGCTCAATAATCTGGACCAGACAGAATTTTTTATCAATAAAGCCATTGGCTGGGCCCTAAGAGACTACTCCAAAACAAATCCAGATTGGGTAGAAAGCTTCATCGAAAAAAACAAGGAAAGAATGGCTGAACTCAGTATCAAGGAAGCCAGCAAGTACCTTTAGCATCGTTGAAAAGCGCATTCATGACTTGAAAAAAGTCGCTATTATATGGTATAATGGACTGTATTAAAAATTTTAAGGAGAAATGACAGAATGTCTGTATCATTTGAAAACAAAGAAACAAACCGTGGTGTCTTGACTTTTACTATCTCTCAAGGCCAAATCAAACCAGAAGTGGACCGCGTATTTAACTCAGTAAAGAAAACTCTTAACGTTCCAGGTTTCCGTAAAGGTCACCTTCCACGTCCTATCTTTGATAAAAAATTTGGTGAAGAAACACTTTACCAAGATGTGTTGAACGCTCTTTTGCCAAACGCTTATGAAGCAGCTGTAAAAGAAGCTGGTCTTGAAGTGGTTGCGCAACCAAAAATTGACGTCACTTCAATGGAAAAAGGTCAAGACTGGGTTATCACTGCTGAAGTCGTGACAAAACCTGAAGTTAAATTGGGTGACTATAAAAACCTTGAAGTATCAGTTGATGTAGAAAAAGAAGTGACAGATTCTGACGTTGAAGAACGTATCGAACGTGAACGCAACAACTTGGCTGAATTGGTTATCAAAGAAGGTGCTGCTGAAAATGGCGACACTGTTGTGATTGACTTCGTTGGTTCTATCGATGGTGTTGAATTCGACGGCGGAAAAGGTGAAAACTTCTCACTTGGACTTGGATCAGGTCAATTCATCCCTGGTTTCGAAGACCAATTGGTAGGACACTCAGCTGGCGAAACTGTTGATGTTGTTGTAACATTCCCAGAAGACTACCAAGCAGAAGACCTTGCAGGTAAAGAAGCTAAATTCGTAACAACTATCCACGAAGTAAAAGCAAAAGAAGTTCCAGCTCTTGACGATGAACTTGCAAAAGATATCGACGAAGAAGTAGAAACTCTTGACGAATTGAAAGAAAAATACCGCAAAGAATTGACTGCTGCTAAAGAAGAAGCATACAAAGATGCGCTTGAAGGCGCAGCAATCGATAAAGCTGTAGAAAACGCTGAAATCGTAGAACTTCCAGAAGAAATGATCCACGAAGAAGTTCACCGTTCAGTAAATGAATTCCTTGGAAACTTGCAACGTCAAGGTATCAACCCTGATATGTACTTCCAAATCACAGGAACTACTCAAGAAGACCTTCACAAACAATACGAAGCAGAAGCTGAGTCACGTACGAAGACTAACCTTGTTATCGAAGCAGTTGCCAAGGCTGAAGGATTTGACGCTACTGAAGAAGAAATCCAAAAAGAAGTCGAACAATTGGCAGCAACTTACAACATGGAAGTGGCACAAGTACAAAACTTGCTTTCAGCTGATATGTTGAAACACGATATCGCAATCAAAAAAGCTGTTGAATTGATCACAAGTACAGCAACAGTAAAATAATCTTAAAAGAGAAAAAGCCCACCTAACTAGGTGGGTTTTCTGATGCACTATTTTCCAAAAATCTCTTTTAAGTCTGCATCTGTAATCCCAATCATGGCTGGAATACTAGACCAGTTTTCCTCGGTGAGGATGTAGGACAGAGGAGAATCCTCTTGATTTGTCGTTTCGGTAGGGACTGGGCTGGTTTGGTCAGCTGAATCGACCAGATCCTGAAAGCGTTCAATCAGATAGGTCTTGCGAGCAGTCCCGATATGCTTGACTGCATAGTCAAAGGCCTGTAATTCGCCAAGAAGGATGAGCTTGCTCTTGGCCCGTGTGATAGCTGTGTAGATGAGATTTCGCTCCAGCATGCGCTTGCTAGCACTGGTGATGGGCAGGATGACAACAGGAAACTCACTTCCCTGAGACTTATGGATACTCATGGCATAGGCTAGTCGAATCTTGTACCATTCGTTACGTGGGTAGATGACCTCATTGCCATCAAAATCAATGACAATTTCGTCTTGTTTGGACTCGGTGTATTTTCCAGGAATCAGGTCTGTGATGTAGCCTAGGTCTCCATTAAAGACATTGACTTCGGCATCGTTGACTAGGTGAATAACCTTGTCCCCTGTTCGATAGTGGCACTGGGGAGCTTCAAAACTGAGTTGATCTTTTTGTGGTGGATTGAGCAGGTCTTGCATGAGCTGGTTGATAGCGTCAATGCCAGCAGTTCCTCGATACATAGGCGCTAGCACTTGAATATCACGAGCTGGAATGCCACTTCTGAGGGCAGCACCAAGAATTTTCTCAATGGTAGCTGGGATATGGCCACTAGCGATTTCAAAGTAGGAGCGGTCTGCTTTTTTCTGGGTAAAGTCAGCTGGCAAGATTCCCTGTCGAATCTGGCTAGCCAAGGTGACGATGGTTGATTCTTCACTCTGACGGTAAATCCGTTCCAAGCGAGTCTGCGGAATCAGGGATATCTGGAGCAGGTCAGCCAGTACCTGGCCAGGACTGACAGACGGTAGCTGGTCACTGTCTCCCACGATGAGAATTTTACTGTTAGAAGAGATGTTAGAGAAGAGTTGGTTGGCTAGCCAAGTATCTACCATGGAAAATTCATCCACGATGATGAAGTCGGCATCCAGATAATCTTCTAGATGACTAGTATCATCATCTCCCGTCATTCCCAAATGGCGGTGAATGGTCGCGCTAGGCAAACCTGTTAATTCATTCATGCGCCGAGCTGCTCGACCAGTTGGAGCTGCTAGAAGGATAGGCAGGTTGCTTTTTTTCCTGAGGTCAAGTCCTTCTAAGAGGGCATAAACAGCGATAATCCCATTGATAACAGTCGTCTTGCCTGTACCAGGTCCACCTGTTAGGATAAAGACCTTGTTTTGAATGGCATCGCAGATAGCCTGTTTTTGGATGCTATCGTATTGGATACCTAATTCTTCCTCAACAGTAGCGATATGCTTTTGAATGGTTTCTAAATCCTGATTTTTCTGTTTTCCTTTTTCAAGGATACGAACCAAGTGACTGCGAATACCTTCCTCGGCGAAAAAGAGGCTATTGTCAAAGATTTTGGTATCAATCTGCTGAACCTTGTCTTCTTCGATGAGGTAGGAGAGTTCTTGGGCTACTTGGCTGGGATCCAGTTCCACGGGACGAGAAGACTCGAGGAGAGTCAGGGTCTGTTCCAGCAAATCTCGGGCTTCCATGTAGGTATCGCCCGTATCCATACAGCCCTGAAAGAGACTATGGACAAGGCCAGCACGGAAGCGCTCAGGAGCTTGGCTTTCGATGCCAAGTTCGGCAGCCAATTGGTCAGCAATGGTAAAGCCCAATCCCTTGATATCTTCAACCAGTTGGTAGGGATAATTTTCAACCACATCAAGAGTTTCTTCCTTGTAAAAGTCTTGAATCTGAAAGGTTAGTTTATTGGGAATGCCGTAGTTAGCTAGTTTTGCCAAGACCATTTCTGTCCCATAGTTAAGACGAAGTGTAGAGACGAAAGCCTCACGGTTTTTGACAGAGAGTCCTGCAATGTTTTCCAGCTTTTCAGGATGCTCCAGAATTTCGTCTATGGTATTGTCACCATAGCAATCCACGATTTTTTGAGCCGTTTTGAGACCAATTCCCTTGAAGTGGCTACTCGAAAAGTACTTAACTAGCCCTTTTTTAGTTGGTTTTGCCCGCTCATAACGGCTGATTTGCAGCTGTTCACCATACTTAGAGTGTTGAACGATTTGCCCCCAAAAAGTGTAGTCTTCGCCCTCAATCACGTCCGCCATAGTTCCTGTAACGATGATCTCAAAATCGTCAAAGTCCTCAGCATTGGTATCTTCGATATCTAGGAGGAGGATGCGATAAAAATTACTGGGATTTTCAAAAATAATGCGTTCAATGGTGCCTGAAAAATAAACTTCCATAGGTTTCCTTTTTGATAGAAAAAGAGCTGGGATAGAGCTTTCAGTTAGGTTTTTCTTGGATTTGGGACTTGGTACAAGATATTGCCAAGTTGCAATCTAATCCTAAAAACTAACTCAAAAAGACTATCGCAGCATCTAGTTGCTGGTTTTAAAAGATTCCGATACGGTTGAGTGGCCAGAAACGGAATTTGGCTTCTCCTTTGATTTGACTGGCTTTAAAGGTTCCGACATGGCGACTGTCACTGGAAACCAAACGGTCATCTCCAAGGAGGAGGTACTCACCCTCGGGTACGGTAAAGCTGAAGCTGGTGTTGAAATTCACATCGACAGTAAAGGCTTGAGCTTTCTGGGCTAGACTTCTAAAATAGACCCCCTTATCCCCTTCAAAGCCTTTCCCCGAATAGGCGTTTTGCAGTTTATCATTTTTAAACTGTTGGAGGTAGTCTGCTAGGTAAGGTTCGTCCGTTTCTTCACCGTTGATAAAGAGTTTGTCATTTTCGTAGCGGATGGTATCTCCAGGAATGCCGATAACCCTTTTGACAATGTCTTTATTTCCGTCTTCCTCATGCGCAACCACGATATCGAAGCGGTCGATTGGGAGGTGTTTAAGAACGAAGAGAACCTCTCCGTCGGCTAGGGTAGGGTCCATAGAGTGTCCTTCCACGCGGACATTGGTCCATAGAAAGAGACGACTGAGACCAACTACTATAATGATGAGGAATGTGAGTCCCCACTCTTTTAGAAATGTTTTAAAATAATTCATAACTTACCTTTCTAGCAGTACTTTGGCTTTTTCAGTATTTTTAAAATGAAGCTTGGCACAGAAGTTGAGCCCTTTCATGCCATAGGCTTGAAGGATTTTGCTAGCAACCTTATCAGAAGCAGTTCCTGCGCCACTTGGCAGTTGATAGCCAAGTTCTCGTCCAAGATTTTCCAAGTTTTCGAGGAAGAGATCCCGCGCGATGATGGAGCTAACCGCAACAGCCAGGTATTTTCCCTCGGCTTTTTCTTCCAAGCTAATTTTGTTTGGAAAACGGTTGGCTTCTTGCGTCAAGTACTTGTCATAGTTTTTAGCGCTTGTAAAAGCATCAATGACGATTTTTTCTGGCTGGACTCCTTTTTGGAGGAGGAGAAAGATAGCCTGGTTGTGAAGGGCAACCTTTACAGAAACAGCATTGTAACGCTCTCCGATAACTTCGTTGTACTTGCTCGGTGAAAGGAGGAGCGCTTGGTGCTGGATTTTTTCCTTGAGGATAGGGGCAATCTGACGAATCTTTTGGTCTGTCAGAGTCTTGGAATCCCCTACGCCGAGTTCTCGCAAGAAGTTGTGTTGGTCAGGTTTCACAAAGGAAGCCACGACAGCCAGCCCGCCAAAGTAGGAACCATTTCCCACCTCATCAGTCCCAATCATAGGAAAATCTTGTCCACTGTTTTCTTGTTGAACTTGGTAACCAAAGAAACTGGCGTATTGCTCAGCCATTTCGCCCTGCAGGAGGACTTTTCCAGAAGTATAAATGGAAACCGTTGCCTGAGGCAGTCGCAAAAAATAGCGAATATAAGGATTTTTACTAGGACTGAGAGCCTTCTGATACTGATTCAAAAAGCTCTGAATTTCCTGTTCATTTGGTGTGAGTGTGATACTTGCCATAGTCTCTATTGTACCACAAAAGCAGGAGAATTGGTAAAAACTGACAAAGTTAGCGAAATTTGGTATAATATCGTGAGGTGAATTTTATGGCAAATCTAAATCGATATAAGTTTACATTCGGGAAAAAGACATTAACCTTGACAACCGAGCATGACAACCTCTTTATGGAGGAAATTGCCAAGGTTGCGACTGAAAAATACCAAGCAATTAAGGAACGAATGCCTGGGGCAGATGATGAAACCATTGCCCTCCTTTTAGCCATTAACAGCCTATCGACGCAGCTTAGTCGTGAGATTGAGTTTGACGATAAGGAGCAAGAGCTTAAAGACCTTCGAAATAAGCTAGTGGCAGTCAAGCAAGAACAAAGCAAAATTGAGGATTCCCTATGATTTCGATCCTTCTCTTACTGGTTCTAGCTTGGGGTTTTTACATCGGCTACCGTAGAGGTCTGATGCTACAAGTTTATTATTTCCTCGTGGCAGTGATTTCAGCCTTTATTGCTGGGCAGTTTTATAAATCTCTGGGAAATCAATTTCACTTGCTTATCCCTTATGCCAATCCTCAGGAAGGGCAGGGTACCTTTTTCTTCCCTTCAGACCAGCTTTTTCAACTAGATAAAGTCTTTTATGCGGGTCTGGCCTACCTTCTAGTTTTCGGAATTTGTTATAGTATCGGACGTTTTATCGGTTTGTTTCTTCATTTGATTCCAGTTAAAACACTAGGTGGCAAGTGGTTCCGGGTTAGTGCGGGGGCTTTGTCGCTATTGGTAACCTTATTTGTCTTGCAAATGGCTTTGACCATTCTTGCAACTGTGCCTCTGGCAGTCATTCAAAATTCACTTGAAAAAAGTATCGTAGCTAAACACATCATCCAAAGTATCCCTTTTACGACAAACTTTATCAAACAACTCTGGGTGACAAATTTAATCGGATAAAAAGGGCGGGATTTTTCCTAGCCCTTTGTTTACAGATTGGAGGACTAGGTCAAAACCTCTAGTTGCTACGATTTTGTAAACAAATATACAAGGAAAAAATATGAATACAAAAATACTAGAAACTTTAGAATTCAATAAAATCAAAGCCTTGTTTGAACCTCATCTCCTGACAGAACAGGGACTAGAGGAGCTAAAAGGTTTGGCTCCAACTGCCAAGGTGGATAAGATCAAACAAGCCTTTACAGAGATGGAGGAAATGCAGGCGCTTTTTGTGGCGCAACCTCACTTTACCATCCTAGCGACGCGTGAGATATCAGCGGTTTGTAAGCGTCTGGAGATGGGAGCAGACCTTAATATTGAGGAGTTCCTACTCCTTAAACGGGTCTTACTTGCTAGCAGAGAGTTGCAAAGTTTTTATGCCAATCTTGAAAATGTTCGCTTGGAACAATTGGCGAGATGGTTTGAAAAACTGCATGATTTTCCACACTTGCAAGGGAGTCTTCAATCTCTAAATGATGCAGGATTTATCGAAAATTTCGCCAGTGAAGAGCTAGCACGCATCCGTCGGAAAATCCATGATAGCGAGAGTCAAGTTCGAGATGTCTTGCAAAACTTACTCAAACAAAAAGCGCAGATGTTGACCGAAGGAATCATTGCTAGCAGAAATGGCCGTCAGGTTTTACCTGTCAAGAACACCTATCGAAACAAGATTGCAGGTGTTGTCCATGACATCTCTGCTAGTGGTAACACGGTCTATATCGAGCCACGTGAGGTCGTCAAGCTGAGCGAAGAAATCGCTAGTTTGCGAGCAGACGAACGCTATGAGATGATTCGTATCCTGCAGGAACTATCAGAACGGGTCCGTCCTCATGCTGCTGAGATTGCTAATGACGCTTGGATTATCGGCCATTTAGACTTGATTCGTGCCAAGGTGCGTTTCATCCAAGAAAGACAAGCAGTTGTTCCTCAACTTTCAGAGAACCAAGAGATTCAACTCCTTCATGTTCGCCATCCTTTGGTTAAGAATGCTGTTGCAAACGATGTACACTTTGGTAAGGAATTAACGGCCATTGTCATTACAGGTCCCAATACTGGTGGGAAGACCATCATGCTCAAAACCCTGGGCTTGACTCAACTCATGGCCCAGTCAGGCTTGCCCATTTTAGCTGACAAGGGAAGCCGTGTCGGTATTTTCGAAGAGATTTTCGCAGATATCGGGGATGAGCAGTCTATCGAGCAAAGCTTGTCTACCTTCTCTAGTCACATGACCAATATCGTAGATATTCTTGGCAAGGTCAATCAGCACTCGCTCTTATTGCTAGATGAGCTTGGGGCAGGTACAGATCCGCAGGAAGGTGCAGCTCTTGCCATGGCTATTCTGGAGGATCTTCGCTTACGTCAGGTCAAGACCATGGCGACGACCCACTATCCAGAGCTCAAGGCCTACGGTATTGAGACAGCCTTTGTGCAAAATGCCAGTATGGAGTTTGACACAGCCAGCCTGCGTCCGACCTATCGCTTTATGCAGGGAGTTCCTGGTCGAAGTAATGCCTTTGAAATTGCCAAACGTCTGGGCTTGTCAGATGTCATCGTCGGGGATGCCAGTCAGCAGGTCAATCAAGATAATGACGTCAACCGTATCATTGAACAATTAGAAGAGCAAACGCTTGAAAGCCGTAAACGCTTGGACAATATCCGTGAGGTGGAGCAAGAAAACCTCAAGATGAACCGAGCACTCAAAAAACTCTACAACGAACTCAATCGTGAAAAAGAAACCGAGCTTAACAAGGCGCGTGAACAGGCTGCCGAGATTGTGGAACTAGCGCTAAGTGAGAGTGACCAGATTCTCAAGAATCTTCACAGCAAGTCTCAACTCAAACCCCACGAAATCATTGAAGCCAAGGCTGAGCTGAAGAAACTGGCCCCTGAAAAAGTCGACTTGTCTAAAAACAAGGTTCTTCAAAAGGCCAAGAAAAAACGAGCTCCAAAGGTGGGAGATGATATCGTGGTCCTCAGTTATGGTCAGCGTGGTACCCTGACCAATCAGCTTAAGGACGGGCGTTGGGAAGCCCAAGTCGGTTTGATCAAGATGACCTTGGAAGAGAAAGAATTTGACCTTGTTCAGGCTCAGCAAGAAGCCCCAGTCAAGAAAAAACAAGTCAATGTCGTCAAACGAGCTTCTGGTCGTGGTCCGCAAGCGAGGCTGGATCTCCGAGGCAAACGGTACGAAGAGGCTATGAATGAGCTGGACGCCTTTATCGACCAAGCCCTGCTCAATAACATGGCGCAAGTCGACATCATCCATGGTATCGGAACAGGAGTCATCCGTGAGGGCGTCACCAAATACCTGCAAAGAAACAAGCATGTCAAGAGTTTTGGCTATGCTCCACAAAATGCTGGAGGCAGTGGTGCCACCATTGTAACCTTTAAAGGATAGAGAGAAGAAGGAGTCAATCTTTCTGAAAAAAAGAAATGAAAACTAAAAATTTTCATAGAATATATTGACAAAGGCTAACTTTTCTTGTAAAATAATAAAAAATTAAATACCAACACCGAATGAAGTTTAATAGAAATGGGAGAAAGGTTTGTTTTCCATGACTGTAAATGGACGGAACTCTGGAGAGACCGTAAAGGCACCGAAGGGGCAAGGCAGGCAACTGCTCAAACTCTCAGGTAAAAGGACAGAGCTAAGATAGACCGCTTTTTAGCATTTATCTAAGCATTCCAGAGTACATGTATCTTGCATGTGCTCTTTCTTTTGGGGTTGAAAAGATAGGAGAAGGAAATGTTAGAATTGCTTAAATCAATTGATGCTTTTGCTTGGGGTCCTCCCCTCTTGATTTTATTGGTTGGAACAGGGATTTACCTAACTGCCCGTTTAGGACTCTTGCAGGTTTTGCGTCTCCCCAAGGCCTTTCAGTTGATCTTTACCAAGGACAAGGGACATGGCGATGTGTCAAGTTTTGCTGCTCTATGTACAGCCCTTGCAGCTACTGTTGGAACGGGAAATATTATCGGAGTTGCGACAGCTATTAAGGTTGGTGGGCCAGGTGCTCTCTTTTGGATGTGGATGGCAGCCTTCTTTGGGATGGCAACCAAGTATGCAGAAGGATTGCTGGCTATCAAGTACCGCACTAAGGATGCAAATGGGGCTGTAGCTGGAGGACCCATGCACTACATTCTTTTGGGAATGGGAGAAAAGTGGCGTCCCCTTGCAATCTTCTTTGCCCTAGCTGGTGTATTGGTTGCCCTTCTGGGGATTGGTACCTTTACCCAAGTCAATTCGATTACAGAATCCATTCAAAATACAGCCCAAGTTGATCCAGCTATCACGGCTCTGATTTTATCCATTTTTGTAGGGATTGCCGTCTTTGGTGGCCTCAAATCCATTTCAAAAGTTTCGACAGCAGTTGTTCCTTTTATGGCTATTATCTATATTTTAGGAACTCTTACAGTTATACTCTTTAATATCGAGAAAATCCCAGCCACACTTGCTCTCATCTTTACTTCAGCCTTTAGTCCAGCTGCTGCGGTAGGTGGTTTTGCAGGTGCAAGCATTCGGATGGCTATCCAGAATGGTGTGGCGCGTGGAGTCTTTTCTAACGAATCTGGTCTTGGCTCAGCTCCCATTGCAGCGGCTGCAGCTAAGACTAATGAGCCTGTCGAGCAAGGCTTGATTTCCATGACAGGAACCTTTATTGATACTTTGATTATCTGTACTCTGACAGGTCTAACAATCTTAGTAACTGGTGTTTGGAGCGGTGATTTGAATGGTGTTGCCTTGACCCAGTCAGCATTTTCAACAGTTTTTTCACACTTTGGACCTGCTCTTTTGACTATTTTCCTTGTGCTCTTTGCCTTTACGACGATTCTCGGATGGAACTACTACGGAGAGCGCTGTTTTGAGTTTCTCTTTGGTGTCCGCTTTATCTGGCTCTACCGTGTGGTCTTTTTACTCATGGTCTTGTTGGGAGGATTTATCGAGCTGGATATGGTCTGGATTATCGCAGATATCGTCAATGCTTTAATGGCTTTACCAAACTTAATTGCCCTTTTGGTCTTGTCGCCAGTCGTTATTGCAGAAACCAAAAAGTATTTTAAAAACTAACCCAATCACACTTTTCGTGTGATTTTTTCATTTCATAGATATTTCTTATCAAGGCGATTGAAAATATATATTATCCAAGGGGGAAATTCTATGATAGACTAAATGACAATAAAATGAAAAGAGGTTTCTTATGACAACATTTACCATCCACACAGTAGAATCAGCACCAGCAGAAGTGAAAGAAGTTCTTGAAACAGTACAAAAAGACAACAATGGCTATATTCCCAACCTAATCGGTCTCTTGGCCAATGCTCCAACCGCCCTTGAAGCTTACCGAACTGTCGGAGCTATTAACCGCCGCAATAGCTTAACACCAGTGGAACGCGAAGTAGTGCAAATCACAGCTGCCGTAACCAATGGTTGTGCTTTCTGCGTCGCAGGTCACACAGCCTTTTCAATCAAACAAATCCAGATGAATGATGATCTTCTTCAAGCCCTCCGCAACCGCACTCCAATCGAGACAGATCCAAAACTAGATACTCTAGCTAAGTTTACCTTGGCGGTCATCAATACCAAGGGTCGTGTAGGAGATGAAGCTTTGGCTGAATTCTTAGAAGTCGGCTATACGCAACAAAATGCCTTGGACGTAGTTCTCGGTGTCAGCCTAGCCAGCCTTTGCAACTATGCCAACAACCTAGCCAATACGCCCATTAATCCAGAATTGCAACCTTATGCCTAGTTCGAATCATAAATAAAATGAAGGCTGATTTATCCAGTCTTCATTTTTCTATGCTATTTTAAAGGCTTTTATGCTATACTGATAATAATATGATTAACGGAGGTTGCCATGAAAAAACTCCCCTTGGTATTTTCTGGTTGTTTGTTAGGTTTGGCAGGTGCAGGAAACTTGATTGCGGATACTTGGCCTGTTCTTTCGCACCTATTTAGTTTGACTGGATTGGTCTTATGGATTTTCTTTCTGATTCTTCATCTTTTTAATTGGGAAGAAACCAAGAAAGAATTGACTAAGCCCCCTCTTTTATCTGGTATAGCTACCTTTCCTATGGCGGGGATGATTTTATCGACCTATGTCTTGCGACTAGTTCCGTCTATGCCTATCCTATCCCAGCCTTTGTGGTGGTTTTCTTTTATTTTGGATTTTGCTTTGATCGCTTATTTTTCTCGTCGCTTTGTTGGAGTGGAAGAAAGAGCTAGTGCAACACCAAGCTGGACGGTACTCTATGTGGGGATAGCAGTAGCAGCCTTGACCTATCCAGTCGTTGGCCTGATTCAGATTGCCTACCTAACGGTGACTTTCGGCTTTCTCGCTACTTGTTTTCTCTATCCGTTGATTTACAGTGACCTAAAGAAAAAACCATTGACTCCAGCCCTACTAGGGCAAGAAGGAATCTACTGCGCTCCTTTTTCTTTGCTCTTAGCAGCTCTGGTGCGTATCGGTGGAGTTACTCTTTCGACCTGGGCCTTGTTACTGCTGCTGCTTGTCTCTCAGTCGTTTTTCATCTTCGTTTTGACTCGCTTGCCCAATATTTTAAAACAAGGTTTTCAACCAGCATTCTCAGCCTTAACCTTCCCAACCATCATCACAGCTACATCGCTTAAAATGGCTCAGGGAATTTTGAAACTTCCTTTTCTGGATTATCTGGTGTTTGCTGAAACTGTTATATGCCTCACTATTTTACTCTTTGTCTTGAGTGGTTATCTAATTTGGTTACGAAAAAGGTCTAGCTAGAAATAGCTAAACCTTATTTTTATGGTTTGATAAGTTCAGCTCCACCCATATATGGACGAAGTGCTTCTGGAATGGTTACAGAACCATCTTCATTTTGGTAGTTTTCAAGAATAGCAGCCACTGTACGTCCAACTGCAAGTCCAGAACCATTCAAGGTGTGAAGAAGTTTCACCTTGCCATCTGCTTCATCGCGGTAACGGATTTGGGCACGACGGGCTTGGAAATCTTCTGTATTTGAACAGCTTGAGATTTCACGATAGGTATTTTGGGCTGGAATCCAAACTTCCAAGTCGTAAGTCTTAGCAGCTGAGAAGCCCATATCTCCAGTAGAGAGCGCGACCACACGGTATGGAAGGTTGAGTTTTTGGAGAATATTTTCAGCGTTGGCTGTCATTTTTTCTAATTCTTCATAAGATTCTTCTGGTTTGGCAAATTTAACCATTTCAACCTTGTGGAATTGGTGCAGACGAATCAAGCCACGTGTATCACGGCCAGCTGAACCTGCTTCAGAACGGAATGATGGGCTCATGGCAGTAAAGTAGATTGGTAGGTCTTTACCGTCAAGGATTTCATCACGGTAGTAGTTGGTCAGAGGCACTTCAGCAGTAGGAATGAGGACATAATTAGTGTCTTTCAATTCAAAAGTGTCTTCCTTGAATTTTGGATATTGACCAGTACCAAACATTGAGTCATGGTTAACCATGTAAGGTGTGATAACTTCCGTATAGCCCTCTTTACCATGCTCATCCAACATGAAGTTGTAGATAGCACGTTCCAAACGAGCCCCAAGTCCTTTATAGAAGAGGAAACGAGCCCCCGTCACTTTTCCACCACGTTCCCAGTCAAGGATACCAAGGTCTTCACCCAGATCCCAGTGAGCTTTTGGTTCGAAGTCAAACTCGCGTGGAGTACCCCAACGACGGACTTCAACGTTGTCATCCTCATCAGCTCCAACAGGAACGCTGTCAGCTGGGATGTTTGGAAGAGTAGTGGTAAATTCTGTCAATTTAGCATCGATTTCTGCCAATTCAGCATCGAGAGATTTTACTTCAGCAGAGAGAGCTTGCATAGCAGCAATCTTGTCATCAGCATTTTCCTTATTGCGCTTGGCTTGAGCAATCTCTGCAGAAACTGTGTTACGTTCTGCCTTGAGGTTTTCGACCTTGACCAAGATATCACGACGTTTAGCGTCGATTTCTTTCATTTCGTTAAGGATAGTAGCATCTACACCACGTGTAGCCAATTTTTCAGCGACAGCATCAAAGTCTGTACGAATACGTTTGATATCTAACATAAGAACTCCTTTATGAAAAAAGCACACCTAACAAAGCGTTGGAGTGGCAGGGCCACGGTTCCATCCAACTTCACAGGTGTGCACTTGATTCTGTATTTGATTGTTGATAACGGTAGAATTTCACTTATCTCCTCTATCTGCTCGCAGCATCCGCAGACTTTCTGAAAGAAGAGGATAACTTACTTATCCGTTGCTATGATTATACTAAAGTTTCTACTTTTTTGCAAATAGATTTTTAAATTTTTGTCCAATGGTCTGGAGCAGAGTCGGAAGTTTCACGACCTTGTCGTTTCCTAATTTTTCCCGAGCGATTTTGAGGATAGCCCCAGAGTCTTTTGAGGCAAAGAGGAATTTACCTTGATCGGTGAAGACTTCAAAGTGACGGCTGATTTTACGGCCATTTACGTTGGCTCCGATTTGATTGATGCTAGACCAGGGGATTTGGATATATTGTTCAACATTGACATCGGGATAAAACTCCAAGGCCTGATCCCCGACTAGAAATTTTCCAACTTTTCCAGAGATAGAGAGGTAAGATGTCCCAGTAGTTTGCAGGTCAATGACTTTATTGAGAGATTGGGCCATGATTAGTCTTCCTTACTTTCATCGAAAAAGGCATGGTAGAGAGCCTTGATAGCTGCTTTTTCTTGATCTTTATTGACAACAAACATGATGGAAACTTCACTTGAACCTTGGGACATCATCTGGATGTTGATTTTATTCTCAGACAAAGCACGTGTTGCAGTAGCAGTTACCCCGATATGACTCTTCATCTTTTCTCCGACAATCATAATGATTGAAAGGTCGTGTTCGATTTCAGCATGGTCCACTTCGGCTTTTTGAACTAACTGACGCAGAATTTCTTCCTCCTTGATAGGAGTCAATTCACGGGAACGAAGGATGATTGAAAGATCGTCAATACCTGTAGGCATATGTTCCCAACCAATGTTAAGATCTTCAAGGATCTGAAGAATCTTACGACCGAATCCAACCTCGCGGTTCATAAGGTATTTTGACATGTTGATGCTGACGAATCCAGAATCACCAGCGATTCCAACGACTGGGAATTTATCACTGCTATGCTTTAGAACGATACGAGTACCCGGATGGTCAGGGTTATTGGTGTTTTTGATAACGAGAGGGATTTTTCCTCGGTAGGCAGGGAGCAGGGCTTCGTCATGAAGAACTGAGAAACCTGCATAAGCCAATTCCCGCATTTCACGGTAGGTCAATTCAGGGATAGAATGAGGCTGGTGAATGATACCTGGATGGGCAGCAAAGATACCATCGACATCTGTAAAGTTTTCGTAGAGGTCGGCTTTGACACCGGCAGCGATGATGGAACCAGTTATGTCGGATCCACCACGGGAGAAGGTACAGATTTGATTTTCCTTAGTGACCCCAAAGAAACCAGGAATAACAAGGACTTCGTTGCTGTCAGCCAAGCCTTCAATCTTGTCATAGCTAGATGGAATGATGCGAGCATTTCCAGGTTCGCTTGTTACGATAATTCCCGCTTCTCTAGGGTGAACATAGCGCGCATCGATGCCGTTTTGGTTAAAGTAAGCTGCGATAAGTTTGGCATTGTTGTTTTCTCCAGCTGCTAGGAAGGTGTCATAGAGAAAGTCATTTTCCTCAATAGGAAGAGTCGCTAAGGCACGGATGCTTTTAGAAATTTTTTCTAGAACTGATGGTTTTAAGCCTAGTTCGCTCACCATAGCCGCATAGCGATCGATGATCCAGTTTTGACTCTTGCTGATATCATTTCCTGCTACATAATCACGATAGTATTTGATCAAGGCATCTGTAACCTTGGTATCATCAGCATTGCGTTTGCCGGGTGCAGAAACGACTACAAAACGGCGTTCTTTATCACTTTTAACGATGTTTAAAACTTTTTCTAACTGACTAGCAGAGGCAAGCGAGCTTCCGCCAAATTTAACAACCTTCATAAGGACTCCTCAAGTAAGTATTTTATACGATTATAGCAGAAAGAGGGGCATTTTTCAATGAAGAAAATACTAAGGTCTTTAGGATAAAGTGAGCGTTTTGATCAGCCGAGACACTTTCGATTGGTTTTCTCTTGCCTCTTTATCTAAAAAAAGGTATACTTTGAAAATGAAATAATTTTATCACCTTATAAAAGGAGAAGCTATGAATCATATCCTATATCAGATCCTAGATGATCTTGCTATCATTACTTTGAATCGTCCCGAAGTGGCAAATGGTTTCCATATCCCAATGTGTGAGGAGATTTTAGAAGCTTTAACCTTAGCAGAACAGGATCAAGCTGTTCAGTTTATCTTGATTAACGCTAATGGGAAGGTCTTTTCAGTTGGGGGAGATTTGGTTGAGATGAAGCGTGCAGTGGATGAGGATGACATTCCTTCTTTGAATAAGATTGCAGAATTAGTCAATACAATCTCCTATAAAATTAAGCAGATCCCTAAACCTGTTTTGATGGAGGTAGATGGAGCAGTTGCTGGTGCTGCAGCCAATATGGCAGTGGCAGTCGATTTTTGTTTGGCGACTGATAAGGCAAAATTCATCCAAGCCTTTGTTGGAGTGGGATTAGCGCCGGACGCTGGTGGGATTCATCTCTTGAGTCGTAGTATCGGGGTAACACGAGCTGTGCAACTTGCCATGACAGGAGAAGCTTTGACTGCGGAAAAAGCACTGGAATGGGGCGTGGTATACCGTGTCTGCGAAGCTGATAAATTAGAAAAAACTAGAGAACAAGTTCTGAAGAAATTAAGACGAGGCTCAGCAAACTCATACGCAGCCATTAAAAAGTTGGTTTGGGAAAGCCAATTTAAGGATTGGCAGAATTATGCTGAATTGGAATTGAAACTGCAAGAATCGTTATCTTTAACTGAAGATTTTAAAGAAGGGGTTCGAGCACATTCTGAAAGAAGACGACCAAAATTTTCAGGAAAATAAAAAAATACTTGCGCAATTCTTTGAAGTTTGATATACTTTTTGTGTCAAATGTTTTGAATACAGAAGTTTTTTGAGAAGGAGGGAATGCTTTGGACTACCAACAAGTGAATGAGTATTTAACATCTATTTTTAATAATGTCCTTGTGATTGAGGAGGTTAGCTTACGAGGTAGTCGTTTCAAAGACATCTCCATCAAAGAAATGCACACGATTGATGTGATTGGCAAGTTCCCAGAGGCGACACCAAGTAAGGTTTCTAAAGAACTGATGGTCACTCTTGGAACTGTTACGACCAGCTTGAATAATCTTGAAAGAAAAGGTTATGTTGAACGCATTCGTTCTGATCAGGATCGTCGTGTGGTCTACTTGCATTTGACAAAGAAAGGTCGTTTGGTTCACCGCCTTCATAAACGTTTCCACAAGGCTATGGTCGAAAAAATTATCGATGGTATGAGCTCTGAAGAGATAGAAGTGATGGGGAGGGGTTTGACTAACCTTTATCAATTTTTGGAGGATTTGAAATAATGGCTTTTGCAAAAATAAGCCAGGTTGCTCATTATGTTCCAGAGCAAGTGGTCACTAATCAAGACTTGGCTCAAATCATGGATACAAGCGATGAGTGGATTTCAAGTCGGACAGGAATTAAACAGAGACATATCTCAAAAACAGAGTCAACGAGTGATTTGGCGACAGAAGTTGCCAAGAGTTTGCTGGCTAAGGCGAGCATAAAAGCGGATCAGATTGATTTTATCATTGTAGCGACGATTACCCCAGACTCGATGATGCCTTCTACGGCAGCTCGGGTTCAGGCAAATATCGGAGCGCATAGAGCTTTTGCCTTTGATTTGACAGCAGCTTGCAGTGGCTTTGTATTTGCTCTCTCAACTGCTGAAAAGTTTTTAAGCTCTGGACAGTTCAAGAAAGGGATTGTTATCGGAGCTGAGACCTTATCTAAGGCGGTTGATTGGTCTGATCGTTCGACAGCTGTTCTCTTTGGAGATGGTGCAGGCGGGGTTCTCTTGGAAGCGAGCGAAACACGTCACTTCCTTGTGGAAAGTCTCTATACGGATGGCTCTCGGAGCGAGTGTTTGACCTGTGCCCAAACGGCTCTGACTTCGCCCTTCTCAGATCAAGAGGCAGTTCCTGCTTTTTTGAAGATGGATGGACGAGCAGTTTTTGATTTTGCAAATCGAGATGTTGCTAGATCAATCAAAGAGACTATTGAAAATAGTCCAATCGCAGCATCGGAATTGGATTATCTCTTGCTTCATCAGGCAAATATCCGCATTTTGGATAAGATGGCTAAGAAGATTGGTGTAGACCGAGACAAACTTCCTGCCAATATGATGGAGTATGGAAATACCAGTGCAGCAAGTATCCCGATTTTGCTCTCAGAGTGTGTGGAGAATGGCAAGATTCGTTTAGATGGTAGCCAGACGATTCTCCTATCAGGCTTCGGTGGAGGCTTGACATGGGGCACACTCATTCTTACAATCTAGGTAATCATGTGGTAAACACATAGTTATAAATTTTTTATATTTTAAAGGAGTCCTATCATGGCAGTATTTGAAAAAGTACAAGAAATTATCGTTGAAGAACTTGGGAAAGACGCATCAGAAGTAACACTTGAATCTACTTTTGATGATTTGGATGCAGATTCATTGGACTTGTTCCAAGTAATCTCTGAAATCGAAGATGCTTTCGATATCCAAATCGAAGCAGAAGATAACTTGAAAACAGTTGGTGACTTGGTTGCCTACGTTGAAGAGCAAACAAAATAATTAACATATTACTAGAAGGAGTAGGGGAAACCCGCTCCCTCTTGTTTAGGTAATAGTTTGAGACTCAAATGATAAACTCATCGAACTATTACGTAAGCAAGGAATGATGGAGGCACTATGAAAACACGTATTACAGAATTATTGAACATTGATTATCCTATTTTTCAAGGAGGAATGGCCTGGGTTGCGGATGGTGACTTGGCTGGTGCAGTATCAAAAGCTGGTGGTCTAGGGATCATCGGTGGTGGGAATGCACCTAAAGAGGTCGTAAAGGCTAATATCGATAAAATCAAATCACTTACGGACAAACCTTTTGGTGTCAACATCATGCTCTTGTCCCCTTTTGTAGAAGACATCGTTGATCTCGTGATTGAAGAAGGGGTCAAGGTGGTTACAACTGGTGCGGGCAATCCAAGCAAGTACATGGCTCGTTTCCATGAAGCAGGTATTACAGTGATTCCTGTTGTACCAAGTGTGGCTTTGGCTAAACGGATGGAAAAAATCGGAGCAGATGCTGTCATTGCTGAAGGAATGGAAGCTGGTGGACATATTGGTAAATTAACAACTATGACCTTGGTACGCCAAGTTGCTGCAGCTGTTTCGATTCCAGTTATCGCAGCTGGAGGAATTGCGGACGGTGAGGGTGTCGCTGCAGGCTTTATGCTTGGTGCTGAGGCCGTTCAAGTCGGTACGCGTTTCGTAGTAGCTAAGGAATCTAATGCCCATCCAAAATACAAGGAAAAAATCTTAAAAGCGCATGATATCGATACGACTATTTCAGCTCAACACTTTGGTCATGCTGTTCGTGCCATTAAAAACCAGTTGACACGTGACTTTGAGCAGGCTGAAAAGGATGCCTTTAAACAAGAAAATCCAGATTTAGAAATCTTTGAACAAATGGGAGCTGGTGCTCTTGCTAAAGCCGTTGTTCATGGAGATGTAGAAGGTGGATCTGTCATGGCAGGTCAGATCGCTGGTTTGGTTTCTAAAGAGGAAACTGTCGAAGAAATCCTAAAAGATCTATACTATGGCGCAGCCAAGAAAATTCAAGAAGAAGCCTCTCGTTGGGCAGGAGTTGTAAGAAATGACTAAAACAGCCTTTCTATTTGCGGGTCAAGGTGCTCAGTATCTAGGGATGGGGCGTGATCTCTATGATCACTATCCCATCGTCAAGGACACCATTGACCAAGCCAGTCAGGTTTTGGGGTATGACCTTCGTGACTTGATTGATAAGGAAGAAACCAAGTTAAACCAGACTCGCTATACGCAACCAGCTATTTTAGCGACTTCGGTTTCTATTTACCGACTATTGAAAGAAAAGGGTTATCAGCCGGATATGGTAGCAGGATTGTCTCTTGGGGAATATTCTGCTCTTGTAGCAAGTAGTGCCTTGGACTTCGAAGAGGCAGTTGCCTTGGTTGCTAAGCGTGGTGCTTATATGGAAGAGGCTGCACCTGCAGGATCTGGAAAGATGGTAGCCGTTCTTAATACTCCAGTTGAAGTGATTGAGGAAGCTTGTGAAACAGCCTCTAAAGTTGGAGTAGTGACTCCAGCTAACTACAACACCCCAAGCCAAATCGTTATCGGTGGTGAGGTGGCTGCGGTTGACCGCGCAGTTGAACTCTTGCAGGAAGCAGGAGCAAAACGATTGATTCCTTTAAATGTATCTGGTCCTTTCCATACAGCTCTTCTTAAGCCAGCCAGTCAGCAACTAGCTGGAGCTCTTGAAGGAGTGAGTTTCTCTGATTTTACTTGCCCACTAGTCGGCAATACGGAAGCTGCTGTTATGGAAAAAGATCGAATCCAAGAGCTTTTGACGCGTCAGGTCAAAGAACCTGTTCGTTTTTATGAAAGTATTGCTGTGATGCAGGATGCTGGGGTAACCAACTTTATTGAAATTGGTCCGGGGAAGGTCCTATCAGGCTTTGTCAAAAAAATCGATAAAACAGCTCAGCTAGCTAACGTTGAAGACCAAACAAGCTTGGATGCTTTGTTAGGAAACTAATGATCCATTCTCCCACAAAATACAACAGGAAACAGGAGAAATAGAATGCAACTTACAAACAAAAATGTCTTTGTAACAGGTTCAAGTCGTGGTATCGGACTTGCCATTGCTCACAAATTTGCCCAACTAGGCGCTAATGTAGTTTTGAATAGTCGAGGAGCAATCTCAGAAGAATTGCTGGCTGAGTTTTCAAACTACGGCGTCAAAGTAGTATCGATTTCAGGTGATGTTTCAGACTTTGCAGATGCCAAGCGTATGGTAGATCAAGCGGTTACAGAACTCGGTTCTGTTGATGTCTTGGTCAACAATGCTGGGATTACTCAGGATACTCTCATGCTTAAGATGACCGAGGAAGACTTTGAAAAAGTGATTAAGATCAACTTGACAGGTGCCTTTAACATGACGCAAGTAGTCTTGAAACAGATGATCAAGGCACGTGAAGGTGCGATCATCAACATGTCCAGTGTGGTCGGTTTGATGGGAAATATCGGACAAGCCAACTATGCAGCTTCTAAAGCAGGTTTGATTGGGTTTACCAAGTCAGTAGCACGTGAAGTTGCCAATCGTAATGTGCGCGTAAATGCTCTTGCACCAGGAATGATCGAGTCAGATATGACAGCTGTTTTGTCTGATAAGGTCAAGGAAGCGACATTGGCCCAAATCCCAATGAAACAGTTTGGTCAAGCAGAACATATCGCAGATGCTACAGTGTTCCTGGCTGGACAGGATTATTTAACTGGACAAGTTCTCGCTGTTGATGGCGGACTTAGCATGTAAAAAATAAGGAAAGATATAGGTAAGACAGATGAAACTAAATCGAGTTGTAGTAACAGGTTACGGATTGACCTCTCCGATTGGAAATACTCCAGAAGAATTTTGGAATAGTTTGCAAACTGGAAAAATTGGAATTGGAGAAATCACTAAATTTGACCACAGCGAATTTGCTGTGCACAATGCAGCAGAAGTCCAAGATTTCCCATTTGATAAATACTTTGTCAAAAAAGATACCAACCGTTTTGACAACTATTCTTTGTATGCCTTGTATGCGGCTCAAGAAGCGGTGACAAATGCAAATCTTGATGTAGAAGCAATCGATAAAGATCGCTTTGGTGTCATCGTTGCTTCTGGTATTGGGGGAATTAAAGAAATCGAAGATCAGGTTATCCGTCTTCATGAAAAAGGTCCAAAACGCGTTAAACCAATGACACTTCCAAAAGCCTTGCCAAATATGGCTTCAGGAAATGTTGCTATGCGTTTCGGAGCAAACGGTATCTGTAAATCAATCAATACAGCCTGTGCCTCATCAAACGATGCCATTGGGGATGCCTTCCGTTCTATCAAGTTTGGTTTCCAAGATGTCATGTTAGTTGGTGGATCAGAATCATCTATCACTCCTTTTGCTATCGCTGGTTTCCAAGCTTTGACCGCCCTATCAACTACAGAGGATCCAACTCGTGCTTCTATTCCATTTGACAAAGACCGTAATGGTTTTGTCATGGGAGAAGGTTCAGGGATGTTGGTTCTTGAAAGCCTTGAACATGCTGAAAAACGTGGTGGAACTATATTGGCTGAAGTAGTTGGCTACGGTAATACCTGTGATGCTTACCATATGACTTCACCTCATCCAGAAGGTCAAGGTGCGATTAAGGCTATGAAGTTGGCTTTGGAAGAAGCAGAAATTTCTCCAGAGCAAGTGGCTTACGTCAACGCCCACGGAACTTCAACTCCTGCTAATGAAAAAGGAGAAAGTGGCGCAATCGTAGCTGTCCTTGGTAAAGAAGTACCTGTATCTTCAACCAAGTCCTTTACAGGACACTTGCTTGGTGCTGCAGGGGCAGTGGAAGCCATCGCTACCATCGAAGCCATGCGTCATAACTATGTACCAATGACAGCTGGGACAAGCGAGTTATCAGACTATATCGAGGCGAATGTCGTTTATGGACAAGGCTTGGAGCAGGAAATCCCTTATGCTATTTCAAACACTTTTGGTTTTGGTGGACACAATGCGGTTCTTGCTTTCAAACGTTGGGAGAATAAATAATTATGAATTTAAATGAGATCAAGGACTTGATGGCTCAATTTGACCAATCAAGTTTGAGAGAATTTTCTTATAAAAACGGAACGGACGAATTGCAGTTCAGTAAGAATGAAGCAAGGATGGCTTCTGAAGCACCAGCTCAAGTTGTTCCAGCGCCAGCTGCAGTAGCTGCAAGTCCAGTAGTTTCGGCCCCTTCAACTCCAGTAGAGAGTGCAGTGGAAGAAGCTCCAGCACCAGCTGAAACGACGGTTGCTCCAGAGGGTGATGTCGTTGAAAGTCCACTTGTAGGGGTGGCTTACTTGGCTGCTGGACCAGATAAACCTGCCTTTGTCACAGTCGGAGATAGTGTTAAAAAAGGTCAGACTTTGGTGATCATCGAAGCCATGAAAGTCATGAATGAAATCCCTGCACCTAAAGATGGTGTGGTGACAGAAATTCTCGTTTCAAATGAAGAAATGGTTGAGTTCGGTAAAGGATTGGTACGTATCAAATGATCGATATTCAAGGAATCAAAGAAGCTCTACCCCATCGCTACCCCATGCTCCTAGTGGATCGTGTCTTGGAAGTGAGCGAAGATACCATTGTTGCCATTAAAAATGTGACCATCAACGAACCTTTCTTCAATGGTCATTTTCCTCAATACCCAGTCATGCCAGGTGTTCTTATCATGGAGGCCTTGGCTCAGACTGCTGGTGTCTTGGAATTGTCCAAACCTGAAAATAAAGGGAAACTAGTCTTCTATGCTGGCATGGATAAGGTTAAGTTCAAGAAGCAAGTTGTACCAGGTGACCAATTAGTCATGACGGCTACTTTTGTTAAACGTCGTGGTACGATTGCTGTGGTTGAAGCAAAGGCTGAAGTAGATGGTAAGCTTGCAGCGAGTGGTACTCTTACCTTTGCAATTGGAAACTAAGGAGGATCTCCATGTTTCGTAAAATTTTGATTGCCAACCGTGGTGAGATTGCGGTTCGCATTATTCGAGCTGCGCGTGAATTGGGCATTGCGACCGTGGCAGTTTATTCAACTGCTGATAAGGAAGCCCTTCACACACTCCTAGCGGATGAAGCTATCTGTATCGGACCTGGTAAGGCGACAGAATCTTATCTCAATATCAATGCAATTTTGTCTGCTGCGGTCTTGACAGAAGCAGAAGCCATCCATCCAGGTTTTGGATTTCTTAGCGAAAACTCCAAATTTGCCACGATGTGTGATGAAGTAGGGATTAAGTTCATCGGCCCTTCTGGTGCTGTGATGGATACCATGGGAGATAAGATCAATGCGCGTGAGCAAATGATCAAGGCTGGGGTTCCAGTTATCCCAGGATCTGATGGTGAAGTTCACACGGCTGAAGAGGCGCTTGCAGTTGCAGAAAAAATTGGCTATCCAGTCATGCTTAAGGCATCGGCAGGTGGTGGTGGAAAAGGGATTCGTAAGGTTGAAAAGGCAGAAGACTTGGTCGCAGCCTTTGAGACAGCATCCAGTGAAGCTAAGGCCAATTTTGGAAATGGCGCTATGTATCTTGAGCGTGTGATTTATCCAGCTCGTCATATCGAAGTTCAGATTCTTGCAGATCAAGAGGGTCATGTTGTCCATCTTGGTGAACGGGATTGTTCACTCCAACGGAATAACCAAAAGGTCTTAGAAGAAAGCCCATCCATTGCGATTGGCAAAACCCTTCGTCATGAAATTGGTGCTGCAGCCGTTCGTGCAGCAGAGTCTGTAGGCTATGAAAATGCAGGGACTATTGAATTTCTTCTCGATGAAGCCAGTGGCAATTTCTACTTCATGGAAATGAATACTCGTGTGCAAGTTGAACACCCAGTCACAGAGTTTGTTTCAGGTGTTGATATCGTGAAGGAGCAGATTCGCATTGCTGCCGGGCAACCTTTACCTTTCAAACAAGAAGATATTGTCCTACGAGGTCACGCTATCGAATGCCGGATCAATGCGGAAAATCCAGCATTTAACTTTGCTCCAAGCCCAGGTAAAATTACCAACCTCTACCTTCCAAGTGGAGGAGTTGGATTGCGTGTAGACTCTGCAGTCTATCCAGGTTATACCATTCCTCCTTACTATGATAGTATGATTGCTAAAATCATTGTTCATGGGGAGAATCGTTTTGATGCCTTAATGAAGATGCAACGGGCACTTTATGAACTTGATATTGAAGGAGTGCAAACCAATGCAGACTTCCAGTTGGATCTGATTTCAGACCACCGAGTTATCGCTGGTGACTACGATACTTCCTTCTTGATGGAAACTTTCTTGCCAAAATACCAAGAAAAAGAATAGACTTTCAAATAGTATGAGAACTAAAAGGGGGAGTTATGGCTCTATTTAGTAAAAAGGATAAGTATATTCGGATCAATCCTAACCGTTCCGTAAGGCAGAAACCACAAGCCAAGCCTGAGGTTCCGGATGAACTCTTCTCCCAGTGTCCTGGTTGTAAACACACCATTTACCAAAAGGATCTTGGGAGCGAACGAATTTGTCCCCATTGTAGCTATACTTTCCGTATTTCAGCTCAGGAACGCTTGGATTTGACGATTGATTCTGACACCTTTGTGGAGATGTTTACGGGTATTGAAACTCAAGATCCATTAAACTTTCCTGGCTACCAGAAAAAACTAGCTAGTATGCGTGAAAAGACAGGTTTGGATGAAGCAGTACTGACTGGTACAGCTAGCATCAAGGGACAAAAAGTTGCCCTTGGGATCATGGATTCAAACTTTATCATGGCTTCTATGGGAACCGTTGTGGGTGAAAAAATCACGCGCTTGTTTGAGTATGCAACGGTAGAAAACTTGCCAGTCGTTCTCTTCACAGCTTCTGGTGGAGCCCGTATGCAAGAAGGAATCATGAGCTTGATGCAGATGGCTAAGATTTCTGCGGCAGTTCAACGTCATTCCAAGGCAGGACTTTTTTACCTAACTATTTTAACCGATCCGACAACAGGTGGGGTGACCGCTTCTTTTGCTATGGAAGGGGATATTATCCTAGCTGAGCCACAGAGTTTGGTTGGTTTTGCTGGACGTCGTGTTATCGAAAATACAGTTCGTGAGACCTTACCGGATGACTTCCAAAAGGCAGAATTTCTGCTTGAACATGGATTTGTTGATGCAATTGTCAAACGGAGAGAATTGCCTGAAACAATTGCTAAATTAGTAAGATTGCATGGAGGAAGTCGCGGATGAATATTGCAAAAATAGTCAGAGAGGCACGCGAGCAGAGTCGTTTGACCGCACTTGATTTTGCCAATGGAATCTTTGACGAGTTTATCGAATTGCATGGAGATCGCTCTTTCCGCGATGATGGTGCGGTTATCGGTGGAATTGGCTGGTTAGGTGAACAAGCAGTAACTGTCGTTGGTATCCAAAAGGGGAAGAGTCTTCATGATAACCTCAAACGGAACTTTGGGCAACCCCATCCAGAAGGCTATCGCAAGGCTCTTCGTTTGATGAAACAGGCAGAAAAATTTGGTCGTCCAGTTGTAACCTTCATCAACACTGCTGGTGCTTACCCAGGTGTTGGAGCTGAGGAACGTGGACAAGGGGAAGCAATCGCTCGAAACCTGATGGAAATGAGCGACCTCAAGGTTCCAATCATCGCGATTATTATCGGTGAAGGAGGGTCTGGAGGTGCATTAGCACTAGCCGTTGCTGACCGTGTCTGGATGCTGGAAAATTCGATCTATGCCGTACTCAGCCCAGAAGGCTTTGCCTCTATCCTTTGGAAGGATGGAAGCCGTGCCATGGAGGCGGCAGAGTTGATGAAAATCACTTCACATGAACTCCTAGAAATGGGAATCGTGGACAAGGTAATCTCAGAAGCAGGTCTCTCAAGTAAAGAACTGCAAGCTCACCTTAAAAATGAATTGCGTGCAGAGCTTGAACGCTTGCAAGGCTTAGCCTTGGAACAGCTCCTCGAAGAACGTTACCAACGCTTTAGAAAATACTAAAAAGAAAGCTAGAACTGAGTAAAGGTTCTAGCATTTTTTCTAGAGAACATACATTTCAGGACGAAAAATTGATAGTTGAGGAGAAGACTAATAAAATAGATAAAAAAGAAGTATACTGTAGATGTGAGCCTACAACAATATTTTAAGAAGGTTCTTGCAATGACAGGTACAGATACATTTACAGTTCTTTCGTCAGAAGACATAGACCAAATCTCAGGCGGTCTTGCTATTTGGGAAGATGGAGATGGTAGATGGTTATATTATAGAGAATTTGCTTCCTATATGGGGCAAGGGGCACTTAATTCTTATAGAGATGCTTGGAAGTACGGCTTCCGAGCAGGATAATCTTTCAAAAAAAGTACGATGAGAAACACAAAGAAACTAAGACAGTTTGGAATATTTTTGCTTATTATTTTACTATCTACCTATTTACCACAAACAATTGGATTGTATGTGACGATCATTTTAGGGTTAGGCGCTGATGTCTATTCCCTTATTTTAACAATAGGATTAGTAGGAATTTGCCTTCTATTAATTTGGTGGTTAAAAAAGCAAAAGATGCTCTTTATCTTTGAGAAAAAGAGCTGGAACTGGTCATTTGTCTTCTACTTATTTGCAAGTTATGTGGTTTATCAGATTCTCGGTAATTTTTGGGCACGCTATGCTCATTTGATTAATCATAGGAATATTCATGATGAGTATTTTACCGTGGTTCTTTCAAATGGACAACCAACTTTTTTATCGACTATCTTATCTTTTATCCTGCCTGTAATCATCGGCCCTGTTTTTGAGGAGACTCTTGATAGAGGGTATTTTATGAATACCTTCTTTCCTAAGTCAAAGTACTATTTAGATGTCATCTTATCAGGCCTTATCTTTGGACTTAGTCATTTGATACTATCTCACCGGGACCCAATTAGTTTATTATATTATAGTCTGATTGGTCTCTTTTTTGCCCTTGTCTATCGTTCTACCGACAATCTGAGATTAACGATTCTCTGCCATAGTTTTTTTAACTTTCTCAATCATGCAAAACCTATCTGGATTTTTGTTTACAATTATATCTATTACCACTTTTTTAGATAGTGGAAGGCAAAGAAAAAAGTGTTTGATGTTTGTCAAACACTTTTTCTATTTACTGTTCTTCTGTTACAAACTGGCTGAGCAGTCCATTGATAAAACGGGCAGATTTTTGATCTGAGAAGTCCTTTGCAAGCTCGATAGCTTCGTTAACAGCAACCAACTGTGGAGTGTCAAATGAAGTGATTTCAAAGACTCCTAAGCGAAGGAGGTTTCTCTCCACGAGCGTTAAACGTTCAATGGTCCAACCTGCTTTTAAATGCTGTGTGATTTGCTTGTCTAGTTCTTCCTTTTTAGCCTGAACACCAGAAACGAGCTCTGTCAAAAAGGCTGGGAGTTGCACATCCGTATCTTCACGATCGTGTGTGTAGGCGAAACGACAAGCAGTTTCGACGTCTGTATCAAACTCAAGACTCATAAGAGCTTGAAAGGCACACTTACGGAGCTCACGTCTAGATTCTAATAGTGGACTAGTCATTGAGGAAGTCCTCATCAAACAAGTCTTTCAAGTCTGGTTTTGGTGTTTTATCTGGAACAATACCTGCAACGTGGATATTGATAGCAGCGAGTTCTACATCAGCCATATTACGGACGGCATCTTTAACAGCTTTCTGGATAGCAACCGCTACCTTAGGAACTTTTACTCCGTACTCTAGGTAGAGGTAGATATCAGCTGTGAGTTCTTCGTCCACGTTTTTAAGATAAACGCCGCGGCCGAGTGAAAGTTTTGAAAGGGTATCAGATACTGATTTGTTTGAAAAAGAGTGTACGCCCTCTACCTTTGCAGTAGCAACAGCAATGATTTTTTCAAGTACACGTGGGGCGATAACGATTTCGCCAAGTTGTTCTTCAATTCCCATAGAATGACCTCTTTCTAGAGATTAGGCACGAGAAACGTAAGTTCCTTCTGCAGTGTTGATAACGAGTTTTTGTCCTGCTTCGATGAAGTCTGGAACGTTTACGACAAGTCCAGTTTCCATCGTTGCTGGTTTACCAGAACCTGTAACAGTAGCACCTTTGATAGAAGGTTGAGTTTCTGCAACTGTCAACTCAACGGTAGTAGGAACGGTAACACCGATCACTTCAGTTCCGTAGAATTGGATTTTCACTTCTGAGTTTTCAAGGATGTAAAGCAATTCGTTTTCAACGTTGACTACAGGGATTTCGTATTGGTCGTAAGTTTCTGTATTCATGAAGTAAGCTGTGTCATCCATTTTGTACAAGTATTGAGCTGGTACAGTCTCGATGATAGCTTGTTCAAATTTTTCCTCTGGACGGTAGCTTGTGTCAAATGTAGAACCAGTACGGACGTCACGCAATTTCATACGCATGATCGTGTTTCCTTTACCTGGTTTGTGGTGGCTAGCTTCCAAAACGCGGATCAATTTTCCGTCAGCTGTTTCAAAGGTCATACCAGCTTTTAATTTACTTGCTTCAATCATGTTTTTAC
This sequence comes from Streptococcus mitis, assembly GCF_003943905.1. Classification (GTDB taxonomy): domain Bacteria; phylum Bacillota; class Bacilli; order Lactobacillales; family Streptococcaceae; genus Streptococcus; species Streptococcus mitis_BC. The sequence continues at coordinate 18,985 of NZ_RJNS01000004.1, read as the reverse complement.
CTCTTTAATAAATATTATTACTCTTCATTTTACCATAAAATACTCTGGAAATAAAGCCAAAATAGTTATTGGGAGTTGGTAGAGAAGAAAAAACCAACCTGAGGGCTGGTTTTGTTCTGTCTAGTTTTCTTTCAACTTCGCCAGTTCCTGGGCGAGGAGTTTAAGGGCGACTTGTGGGTTGGCTTGGCCTTTGGTTGCTTTCATGAGGAAGCCTGTGAAGGCCTTGTCTGCGTTGCGTTTACCTGATTTGAAGTCGGCAACGGCAGCTTCATTATTCGCAAAGACTTGGTGGATGATTGGAATCAAGATATCTGGATCTGAGATTTGGACCATACCTGCTTTTTCCACGTATTCACGCGCACCACCGCCATTTTTAGCCAGGTGGACAAAGACTTTCTTGGTCATAGCTGAGGTCTTCAAGCAAGATACTGGTTGCTTCAATCTCGTAGAGGCCTGTCCAAACTTTGTTGACCTTTTGTTTAGCGAGTTCGTTGGAGGGTTTTTGATTGGCATTGAGACTATTGAAAAGGTTGATTTCATAACTCAAATAATTATTAAATTATTTGATACTCTTTAAAAATCATCTAAGATTTGCTAGCATTTAGCTTCTTTATGGAATGGCGCTCGATGAGCCATCCTACAATCCACCCTATTGCTAGCAAGTAGTTCTCAAAAGCACCGATAGCATTTACAGGAGAGTGATACTCCATATAATTGAGTAAGTGATTTGTTCCTATTCCAATCCCGCCAAGAATGAGAGCAAAAAGTACGACTCGTAGATAAAACCAATCGTATTTAATATTGACAGCGAGAATAATAATCAATACAGCTAAATTCCATATTCCAATTTCTCGTTGCCAACCAGCAGATATTCCGTACCCGGAGTGGCTTCCCATGTATGATGGAAAGAAAATTTGTAGTATAGAAGCGCCTAACATAGCGATGATGACTAATGCAAATAGCAATCGTAAAAATTTGTTCATTTATTCCCCTTGTCTCATTCTCGTTTTAAAAGTAGAAAAAAGTGTTTAAAGAGTGAATTACTCACTGTCTTTCAACTTCGCCAATTCTTGTGCAAGTAGTTTAAGGGCAACTTGTGGGTTGGCTTGGCCTTTGGTTGCTTTCATGAGGAAGCCTGTGAAGGCCTTGTCTGCGTTGCGTTTACCTGATTTGAAGTCGGCAACGGCAGCTTCGTTATCCGCAAAGACTTGGTGGATGATTGGAATCAAGATAGCTGGATCTGAGATTTGCACCAATCCAGCTTTTTCCACGTATTCACGCGCGCCACCGCCATTTTTAGCCAGATGGACAAAGACTTTCTTGGCAATCTTAGAGGAGATGGTACCATCTTCGATGATGGCAATCATTTCAACCAAGTTTTCTGGTGTCAATTCGATTTGTTCTAGTGTTTTGCCTTCAGCATTCAAGAACTGAGCGACTTCGCCTTGGAGCCAGTTAGAGACTTGTTTGGCATCGCCACCGAGGGCAACAGCTTTTTCAAAGAAGTCAGAAGTGACTTTGTTTGCAGTCAACTGGCTAGCATCGTAGTCTGACAAGCCAAGGTCAGATACGTAGCGAGCACGCCGTTCTTTTGGAAACTCTGGCAATTCAGTGCGCATTTCCTCAATCCACTCATCTGAGATTTCAAAGAGTGGTAGGTCTGGTTCTGGGAAGTAGCGGTAGTCTGCAGCACCTTCTTTGACACGCATGAGGATGGTTGCTTTGTTAGCTTCATCGTAACGGCGTGTTTCTTGGCGGATTTGACCACCCGAGCGAAGGATTTCAGCTTGGCGTTGGACTTCGTATTCAAGACCTTTACGGACATTTGAGAAGGAGTTGAGGTTCTTCAACTCAGTCTTGGTACCGAATTTCTCTTGGCCATAAGGACGAAGGGAGATATTGGCATCCACACGCATAGAACCTTCTTCCATTTTAACATCAGAAATGCCAGCGTACTGGATGACTTCCTTGAGGGCTGTCAGATAGGCATAGGCTTCTTCTGGTGAACGCATATCGGCCTCAGATACAATCTCAATCAATGGTACCCCTTGGCGGTTGAGGTCAACATAGGAGTAGCCATCTGTACCGTGGGTGTTTTTACCAGCGTCTTCCTCTAGGTGAGCGCGTTCGATACCGATTTTCTTAGTTGTACCGTCTTCTAGCTCCACTTCAATCCAGCCGTTATAACCGATTGGCTCATCAAACTGAGAAATTTGGTAGGCTTTTGGATTATCAGGGTAGAAATAGTTCTTGCGGTCAAAGTGCATCTTTTTGTGGATGTCCATGTTGAGGGCAAGTGCTGCCTTAATACCAGCATCGACAACCCCTTTATTGAGAACTGGAAGTACTCCTGGGAAAGACCAGTCAATCACGTTAGTGTTGGCATTTTGGTCATTTCCAAAGTGGGCAGAAGTAGGTGAGAAGATTTTTGAATTGGTGTTAAGCTCTACGTGGACTTCAAGTCCAATGACTGTTTCAAAGTTCATTAGTTATCACCTCCAAAAATCACGGGTTGTTGTTTGTGGTAGTCTGTTGTTGCTTCAAAAGCAGCAGCAGCTTGGTAAATGGTTTCTTCTGAGTATTTAGGACCGATCAATTGCAGACCGACTGGTAGACCTTGAGAGAATCCAGCAGGAATCGAAATTCCTGGTAGACCAGCCAAGTTGACTGGGATGGTCAAAAGATCAGCCAAGTACATGGCAACTGGGTCATGGTTGAGTGAATCCAAGTCGTAGGCAACACTTGGAGCAGTTGGTCCCAAAATCAAGTCGTAATCCGCAAAGACTTTTTCGAAATCTTGAATGATGAGGGTACGGACTTGTCCAGCCTTCTTGTAGTAGGCGTCGTAGTAACCTGACGAAAGACTGAAAGTACCCAGCATGATACGGCGTTTCACTTCTTCACCAAAACCTTGGCTACGACTATTTACATAGATTTCATCAAGATTAGTTGCATTCTCTGCGCGGTAGCCATAACGGATACCGTCAAAGCGTTGCAAGTTTGAGGAGGCTTCTGATGAAGCGATAATATAGTAAACGGCAACACCGTATTTAGAGTGAGGAAGGCTCACTTCTTCGACGATAGCACCGAGTTTTTCAAAGTTTTTGGCCGCATTCAAGATTGTTTCCTTAACTTCTGGATCAATCCCTTCACCAAGGTATTCCTTAGGCAAAGCAATTTTCATGCCCTTGATGTCTTGGCCGATTTTTGAAGTAAAGTCGGCAATGCGGACAGGAGCAGAAGTAGAGTCTTTGGCATCTTCGCTAGCAATCGCATTGAGCAAGAGGGCATTTTCCTTAACAGTAGGAGCGAAAGGTCCAATCTGGTCTAATGAGCTACCGAAGGCAATGAGACCGAAACGTGAAACGGTTCCGTAGGTTGGTTTGAGACCAACGATCCCGTTGAAGGCAGCAGGTTGGCGGATAGAACCCCCTGTATCAGATCCGAGTGACAAGCGAACTTGTCCTGAAGCTACAGAAGCTGCGGAACCGCTAGATGATCCACCAGGAACCTTGCTGTGGTCCCAAGCATTTTTAGTGGCACCATAGTAAGAAGTCTCACCAGACCCACCCATGGCAAATTCGTCCATGTTAGTTTTCCCGACAACAATCATACCTTTAGCTTTGGCATTAGCAACGGCTGTTGCATCAAAGATAGGCTCATAGTTGTAGAGCATTTTTGAGGCTGCAGTTGTGAGGATACCGTCGGTAGAGATATTATCCTTAACAGCCAGTGGAATTCCTGAAAGGACATTGTCAGCATCAATTCCAGCTTCATCAATAGCCTTAGCTTGAGCAAGAGCGTGCTCCTCAGCGATGGTAATAAAAGCATTGATAGCCGTCTCGCGAGATTTGATATCTTCAAGCGTTGCTTGTGTCAATTCAGTTGCAGAAATTTCCTTAGAGACAAGGAGGTTGTGCAAGTCTTCAATGGTTTTGTTATTAAAAGTCATTAGGCATCTCCTCCATCATCTAGGATAGCTGGTACCTTGATATAGTAGTTATCTTTTTCAGGTACATTTTTAAACAAGCGATCACGGTCAGTTCCTTCTTCGGCCACATCAGGGCGGAGTACGGTTTTACGGTCAGCCATCGTTGTAGTAGGTGCGACACCAGTAGTGTCGACTTCGCCCAGCAACTCAACCATATCGACAATTTTAGACAGCGTTGTTGCAAAGGCAGCAGTTTCTTCTTCAGAGAATCTTAATTTTGAAAGATTGGCAACGTGTGTTACCTCTTCTTGCGTAATTTTCATCTTGCATCCTTTCGTGAAATGATGATTTTTAGTCTGTTCTATTTTACCATATTTTCCTATAAATAAGCTAAGGCAAACTGAAAAGAAATAGAAATTGAAAAATCGTTTTTAATTCGCTATAATGGTTAAACTAGAGAATAGAGAAAATAAGAGCTAGGATAGAAATATGTTCCATCAATTTATCACCAGAACTCAGACAGTCCCTCCTCCCATTCCGCTTTTTTGGTATGGGGTTATGATGCTTGTCTTAGTGCTTTGTATTTATGGGGCGCTTGCTTATCACAAGAATCCACGCTTTGTCTATTTGTTTAAGGGGCTTCAGGTCCTCCAGTTGCTAGCTCTTTATAGTTGGTATGTTGGTTTTGGCATTCCCTTTTCTAATAGTCTTCCTTTTTATCATTGCCGTTTAGCTATGTTTGTGGTGGTTTTCTTACCAGATAAATGGCGGAGCAAGCAATATTTTGCTCTTTTAGGAGCTAGTGGAGCGATCTTTGCACTGGTTTACCCCGTTTTTGACCCCTATGATTTTCCCCATATCACCAGCTTTTCGTTTTTGATTGGGCACTATGCTCTTTTGGTGAATTCCTTAGTCTACTTGATGAATCACTATGATAAGAGCCTACTCAAGAAATATATGATTGTAGCCTATACCTTTATCCTCAATCTCTTTCTAGTTGGGGTTAATCAGGTGACGGGCGGAAATTATGGCCTCTTAAGAGATACACCATTTATCTCGAATGCTCCTCTATGGATAAAGTATCTCCTTGTGTCCATCATACTTTCACTGGCTCTGGTTCTCTTTGATATCTTGTTCAAGAAACGGTGGAAAAAGAGAAATCAGGTGAAATCTGTGCTCTAGCTTACCTTTTTCATCGGATGAGCAATTGAAAAACTCCATAAAATCCGATATAATGGTGAGTTGAAAGGAATGGTAAAATCCAATGTAAACATCATTCTTAGCTATATGAAACAACCAAAAATAGAGAATCAAAGAAAGAGAACTTATGACTATTCAAGAAGAAATCAAGAAACGCCGTACCTTTGCCATTATTTCCCACCCGGACGCCGGGAAAACAACCATCACTGAGCAGTTGCTCTACTTCGGGGGCGAGATTCGTGAGGCTGGTACCGTAAAAGGTAAGAAAACAGGGACTTTTGCCAAGTCTGACTGGATGGATATCGAGAAACAACGTGGGATTTCGGTCACTTCATCTGTTATGCAGTTTGACTACGACGGAAAACGCGTCAACATCCTAGACACACCAGGGCACGAGGACTTCTCAGAAGATACCTATCGGACCTTGATGGCGGTGGATGCTGCAGTCATGGTCGTGGACTCTGCCAAGGGTATCGAGGCCCAAACCAAGAAATTGTTTGAGGTTGTGAAGCACCGTGGCATTCCAGTCTTTACCTTTATGAACAAATTGGACCGTGACGGTCGTGAGCCACTAGATCTCTTACAAGAATTGGAAGAAGTCTTGGGCATTGCTAGCTACCCCATGAACTGGCCAATTGGTATGGGGAAAGCCTTTGAAGGATTGTATGACCTTTATAACCAACGCTTGGAACTTTATAAAGGGGATGAACGTTTTGCCAGTCTGGAAGAAGGGGACAAACTCTTTGGAAGTAACCCATTTTATGAGCAAGTCAAGGATGATATTGAGCTTTTGAATGAAGCAGGAAATGAGTTTTCGGAAGAAGCTATTCTTGCAGGAGAACTGACTCCGGTCTTCTTCGGTTCAGCCTTGACAAACTTTGGGGTGCAGACCTTCCTTGAGACCTTCCTTAAGTTTGCTCCAGAACCTCATGGACACAAGAAAACAGACGGCGAAATTGTGGATCCTTATGACAAGGATTTCTCAGGATTTGTCTTTAAAATCCAAGCTAACATGGACCCTCGTCACCGTGACCGTATCGCCTTTGTGCGTATCGTATCGGGTGAATTTGAGCGTGGAATGAGTGTCAATCTGCCTCGTACTGGTAAGGGAGCTAAACTGTCGAATGTCACTCAATTTATGGCGGAAAGTCGTGAAAATGTCACTAATGCCGTAGCAGGTGATATCATCGGGGTTTACGATACCGGTACTTATCAGGTTGGAGACACCTTGACGGTTGGAAAAAACAAGTTTGAATTTGAACCACTGCCAACCTTTACACCTGAGATTTTCATGAAAGTTTCTGCCAAGAACGTCATGAAACAAAAATCCTTCCACAAGGGGATTGAACAATTGGTGCAAGAAGGAGCTATTCAGCTTTATAAGAATTACCAAACAGGCGAGTACATGCTAGGCGCTGTTGGTCAACTCCAGTTTGAAGTCTTTAAGCACCGCATGGAAGGCGAGTACAATGCAGAAGTGGTCATGAGCCCAATGGGTAAAAAGACCGTTCGTTGGATCAAACCAGAGGACCTAGACGAGCGTATGTCTTCAAGCCGTAATATCTTAGCCAAAGACCGTTTTGACCAACCAGTATTCCTTTTTGAAAACGACTTTGCCCTTCGCTGGTTTGCGGATAAATATCCAGATGTAGAGTTGGAAGAGAAGATGTGAATCGTTACAAATGACTAGCAACATAAAGTTGCTGTCATTTGACGGTAACCGCTATGGCGGTCTACCTAAACGCTTCACTAGGAAAAATCCACGAATAGTATCGATTCGTGGATTTTTCCGTCGTAACTACGTTTTACAAATGAAATCGATTTGTAAAACTCAGTGTCGTAATCTAACAATCGATAACCGCTTCACTAGGCAAAGCCCATTAATGGTATCTATTCATGGGCTTTACCGTCGTAATGATGGGGAAGCCAAATAGCAACCAGTCTTACTAACTACATTTGGCAAATAGAGTAGATTTGCCAAACTCCGTGTCGTGGCTCAATACTGAAAAATTTGAGATAGATATTAGAGCGGAGTTTTTTCAAAAAGTATGTTCAAGTTGAGATCTGTAAAACAAAAACCTCAGAAGTATTCACCTTTTGTGAATCCTCTGAGGTTCTTTAATTTCTAGTTTCCATATTTCTGATAAAAATCGACTTTGACCTGAATAAAGGTTTCGGCTTCGCGTAGTAGCTGCAGGAGGGTGGCACGGGTCTCAAACTCCTCACGTGTTTTAGGGAGACTCCGATTGCGGAAGACTTGCAGATAGCGTTCGATGTCATCAAGTAGGTCATGAGCAGGATTGGTCTGGCTTAGCTGGGCAGCAATCTTAGAAAAGAGCTGGGCCAAAATCAAGCTCTCACTTGCAGCTAACTGGCAAGTGTTGATTTGTTGAGCCATGTTTCGTAGGATGCGACTTTGTCTCTGCCTCATCTCAAAGTAGTGGATGTGGTAGTCCGTTTGGTGAAAGAGATGGTCCGAATGATCCAAATAGACCAGCTTGAGGGCTTCATCAAGAAGGCTGTCTAATTCGTCAACGAGTTGGGCTTGATTGCGCCCGTCTCCTCTTGACAGATAGTATTTAAAGCGAAGCAGGATGTCTTTTAACTTTTCTTCGACCTGAAGGTGGTAACTTTGGATGGCTTTCTCCCGAGAGGGCATATAAAGGTTGACCAACAGAGCAAAGCTTGTCCCGATGAGAAAGAGGAGCACTTCATTGAGCAAGAGTCCTGGAGAAGTAGACTCCTGTACCAAGAGATGACTGACCAAGACACTGCTAGGTGTGATGCCGATTTCCCAGTCCATTTTATAGGCTAGAGGCACATAGAGAGACAGATAGAGACCCAGACTCCAGATGTGAAAGCCTGTCAGCTGAAAGGCTAGAACACCGATAGCGAGCGCTAGGAGCATGGAAAAGAGGCGGTTACGTGCCAATTTTAGTGTGCTTCTGCGCGTGTCGGAAAGGCTTAAGAGGGCAATAATCCCAGCTGAAACTGCTGATGACAAATCTAAAAAATAAGCGAGAAAACAAGCGAGACAGGTCGCCAATATCAGTTTTGTCGTACGTTGGGTGATAGACATGAGAATTTCCTATAATACTAGAATAAGAGTACAAAAGACAAGACTTGGAAGACTTGTCTTAAAAAATCTATTTTTTACGTGCCGACGCGTACTCAGCTACTGCTGTAAAGAGGACGTCGGTAGAAGAGTTCAGGGCAGTTTCGCAGGAGTCCTGGACGACACCGATGACAAAACCAACTCCGACTACTTGCATAGCAAGGTCATTTGAAATCCCAAAGAGACTACAAGCGACGGGGATAAGGAGAAGTGATCCTCCAGCGATCCCAGAAGCTCCGCAGGCAGAAATGGCAGCCACTACACTGAGGACAAAGGCTGTACCAAAGTCGACAGAGATTCCTAATGTATTGACAGCAGCTAGAGTCAAAATGTTAATGGTTACAGCTGCACCGGCCATATTAATGGTCGAGCCAAGAGGGATAGAAACGGAGTAGGTATCTGGATTGAGTCCTAGATCTTGGCAAAGTTTCATATTAACTGGGATATTAGCGGCAGAACTACGAGTAAAGAAAGCTGTAATCCCACTAACACGCAAACATTTCAAAACAAGGGGGTAGGGATTTTTTCTCATAAAGAGAAAGGCGATGAGGGGATTGATGACAAGGGCCACAAATGCCATAGTTGCAACCAAGAGTCCTAGCAAAATTCCGTAGTTAGCAAGGCTGGTAATTCCTTTATCAGAGATGGTCTTGAAGACCAAGCCCATAATTCCGAAAGGTGCCAAATTGATAATCCACTCCACAATCTTGGAAGTTACATCAGCCATGGTTTTGAGCAACTCCTTGCTGTTTTTGCTAGCTTCTCTCATAGCAAGTCCAAAGACAACAGCCCATGATAGAATTCCAATATAGTTGGCTTTGACGACGGCGTTGAGGGGATTGTCCACGAGATTCAGCAAGAGGTTGCTGAGAACTTGACCGATGCCGTCTGGTGGGGCAATCTCTGTGCTCGCACTGCTGAGAGTAATCTGGACTGGGAAGAGAAAACTAGCCAGTACAGCAATCAAGGCAGCTGCAAAGGTACCGAGTAGATAGAGAAAAATAACGGTCTTCATATTGGTATCTTGCCCTTTTTGATGTTGTGAGAGGGCATTTGCGACGAGGGTAAAGACCAAGACAGGAGCGATGGCTTTCAGACCCCCAACGAATAGGTCACCGAGAATGCTGAGCCCCGACAGACTAGGAAAAAGTAGCCCTAGAGAGGCTCCCAGAAGCATGCCGATTAGGATACGTTTGATGAGGCTGGCCTTGTTCCAGGCTCGAATGATTCTTTTCATAATAGTCTCCTTCAAAGTGTATTGTTTATGATTATAGTATAAATATGCCGTTGAGGCAAGTCTTTTTTTGAGTTTGGGGGAATATCGGAATATTTATGAGGAATTTGAACGGGATGATTTGTGGTATAATACTAGAAAGGAGTTTTGTATGCAAGAATTTTTTCAACGTTATCTTGATAAATTGGATGTAACAACTGTATTAGAGAATCTTTTGACCAAGTTGATTTCTCTTTTGATTTTGTTTCTGCTATTTTATATAGCTAAAAAGATGCTTCATACGACTGTACGAAAGATTGTCAAGCCCTCGCTCAAGTTGTCAAATCGAGATGCTGGCAGACAAAAGACCATTTCTCGTTTGCTTGAGAATATCTTTAACTATAGCCTTTATTTCTTTTTAATCTACTGTATCTTGTCCATTTTAGGTTTGCCAGTTTCCAGCCTCCTTGCTGGGGCAGGGATTGCTGGAGTGGCTATCGGTATGGGAGCACAAGGTTTTCTATCCGATGTCATCAATGGCTTTTTCATCCTCTTTGAACGCCAGCTCGATGTGGGCGACGAAGTGATTCTCACAAATGGACCGATTACTGTATCTGGCAAGGTTGTCAGTGTCGGAATCCGTACGACCCAACTTCGAAGCGATGACCAAGCCCTTCACTTTGTTCCCAACCGGAATATCACTGTTGTCAGCAACTTTTCCCGTACAGAGTAAGTCTGCTATTTTGGCAGATTTGTGGTACAATAGAAAGAGTTTGGCAAAGGAGAGAGTATGCTATTTGTAGAGAAAAAACTAGGTCATGATTGTACCTGGATAGACCTTGATGTGGACAAGATTAAAAATATGGAAGACCTTTCTGACGTCTATGGATTGGACAAGGAAACCATTGAGTATGCTCTAGATAGAAATGAACGAGCCCATATGGATTATAACCGTGAAACGGGGACGGTAACCTTTATTTATAATGTTCTTGATTTAGAAAAAGACAAAGAATATTATGAAGCGATTCCGATGACCTTTATCGTTGAAAAACAACGGCTGATTACTATTAGCAATCACAAGAATACTTATGTGATTAAACGTATGGCAACCTATCTTGAAAGCCATGAAATTATTTCAATTTACAAATTTCTTTTTGCCAGTTTAGAGATTATTTGCAATGCTTATTATCCAGTTATTGAAGAGATGGATAAAAGTAAGGATGAAATTAGTGCACTTCTTCGTCAAAAAACAACTAAAAAAAATCTTTTTGCCCTTTCTGACTTGGAAACCAGTATGGTCTATCTGACAGCTGCTGCTAAACAAAATCGTCTCCTCTTGGAACATATCCAAGGTCATGCTCTTTATCGCGGTTTTAACGAAGTTGAGAGAGAGCAGTTTGACGATGCTATGATTGAAGCCCATCAGTTGGTTTCGATGACAGACTTGATTTCTCAAGTCTTGCAACAACTCTCAGCCTCTTACAACAACATCCTAAATAATAATCTGAATGATAATTTGACAACTTTGACAATTATCTCAGTCTTGCTAGCTATCCTTGCGGTTATTACAGGATTTTTCGGAATGAATGTTCCCTTACCGTTTACAGATGAACCAAATGCTTGGATTTATATTTTGATAGCTAGTCTTATTTTATGGGCAGTCTTAGCTCAATGTTTAAAGAAAATTGCTAGAAACTAAAAAAAGGAGCCAGAATGGCGATTGAAAACTATATGCCAGATTTTGCTGTGGAAGCAGTCTATGATCTGACAGTCCCAAGCCTGCAGGCGCAGGGAATCAAGGCTGTTTTGGTCGATTTGGACAATACCCTCATTGCTTGGAATAACCCTGATGGGACGCCAGAGATGAAGCAATGGCTACATGACCTCCGTGACGCGGGCATCCGCATTATCGTGGTCTCAAATAATACCAAAAAACGGGTTCAACGTGCAGTTGAGAAATTTGGGATTGATTACGTTTATTGGGCCTTGAAGCCTTTCACATTTGGGATTGACCGTGCTATGAAGGAATTTCACTATGAAAAAAATGAAGTGGTCATGGTCGGCGACCAACTCATGACGGATATACGAGCAGCCCACCGTGCAGGCATTCGCTCGATCTTAGTCAAACCCTTGGTCCAACACGACTCCATCAAAACGCAGATTAACCGAGCTCGCGAGCGCCGTGTCATGCGAAAAATAACGGAAAAGTACGGACCAATTACATATAAAAAAGGAATTTAACTATGGAAGAAATTCTCTGTATTGGTTGTGGAGCAACCATTCAGACGACAGACAAGGCTGGTCTTGGTTTTACTCCCCAGTCGGCACTTGAAAAAGGTTTGGAGACTGGCGAAGTCTATTGCCAACGCTGTTTCCGTCTCCGCCACTATAATGAAATCACGGATGTCCAGTTGACAGACGATGATTTCCTCAAGCTCTTGCACGAGGTGGGAGACAGTGATGCCTTGGTGGTCAATGTCATTGATATCTTTGACTTTAATGGCTCTGTCATCCCAGGCTTGCCACGTTTTGTATCAGGAAATGATGTTCTCTTGGTTGGAAATAAAAAAGATATTCTACCTAAGTCCGTAAAGGCTGGCAAGATTAGCCAGTGGCTGATGGAGCGTGCCCACGAAGAAGGTCTTCGTCCTGTTGATGTCGTCTTAACTTCAGCTCAAAACAAGCATGCTATTAAGGAAGTCATTGACAAGATTGAACACTACCGTAAGGGCCGCGATGTCTATGTGGTCGGTGTGACCAACGTTGGAAAGTCAACCCTTATCAACGCTATTATCCAAGAAATCACTGGTGACCAAAATGTCATCACGACTTCGCGTTTCCCGGGGACAACCTTGGATAAGATTGAGATTCCGCTTGACGACGGATCTTATATCTACGATACACCAGGGGTTATCCACCGCCACCAGATGGCCCACTACTTGACGGCCAAAAACCTCAAGTATGTAAGCCCTAAAAAGGAAATCAAGCCTAAAACCTATCAACTTAACCCTGAGCAAACTCTATTTTTAGGTGGTTTGGGACGATTTGACTTCATTTCAGGAGAAAAACAAGGTTTTACAGCCTTCTTTGACAATGAACTCAAACTCCACCGTACCAAGCTAGAAGGAGCAACTATCTTTTACGACAAGCACCTCGGAATTCTTTTAATACCACCAAATAGTAAGGAAAAAGAAGATTTTCCAAAACTAGTCCAGCATGTCTTTACCATCAAGGACAAGACTGACCTGGTCATCTCAGGACTCGGCTGGATCCGCGTAACAGGCACCGCCAAAGTCGCCGTCTGGGCACCAGAAGGCGTCGCCGTCGTCACACGCAAAGCAATTATCTAAACACAGAAAGGAAAGGGTTGTCTTTATTAAGGCGAGCGTTGCGAGCCCGTAGAAAAGTATAAAAAGAAACTCTTTTAAAGAAATTATGTCATTAACATCAAAACAACGTGCCTTCCTCAACAGCCAGGCTCACACCCTCAAACCCATCATCCAAATCGGGAAAAATGGTCTCAACGACCAAATCAAAACCAGCGTCCGTCAAGCTCTTGACGCACGTGAATTGATTAAAGTCACGCTCTTGCAAAACACAGACGAAAACATCCACGAAGTAGCTGAAATTTTAGAAGAAGAAATCGGTGTAGATACTGTCCAAAAAATCGGACGCATCTTGATCTTGTTTAAACAATCTAGCAAGAAAGAAAATCGCAAGATTTCTAAAAAAGTCAAAGAAATCTAAACACCTACTCCAAGAACTGTTTTTACAGAGAATTAAAGGAAGACGAGCCTATGGCAATCGAATTATTGACTCCCTTCACCAAGGTAGAGTTGGAGCCAGAAATCAAGGAGAAAAAACGCAAACAAGTCGGGATTTTAGGGGGGAATTTTAACCCTGTTCACAATGCCCATCTTATCGTGGCGGACCAAGTACGACAACAGTTAGGACTGGACCAGGTCTTGCTTATGCCCGAATACCAACCACCTCATGTAGATAAAAAGGAAACCATTCCTGAGCATCATCGTCTTAAGATGCTTGAGTTGGCGATTGAGGGGATTGAAGGCCTCGCCATTGAAACCATTGAGCTAGAGCGTAAGGGCATTTCCTACACCTACGACACCATGAAGATTTTGACAGAGCAACATCCAGATACGGATTATTATTTCATTATCGGGGCTGATATGGTGGACTATCTGCCTAAGTGGTACCGAATTAATGAGCTGGTCGACATGGTTCAGTTTGTTGGAGTTCAGCGTCCACGCTACAAGGCAGGGACTTCCTATCCAGTTATCTGGGTAGATGTGCCTCTCATGGACATCTCCTCCAGCATGGTGCGTGACTTCATTGCCCAAGGTCGGAAACCTAACTTTCTCCTACCTCAGCCAGTGCTAGACTACATCGAGAAGGAGGGGCTCTACTGATGGCCTATCAAGACTATATCAACTGCTCCCGTGAGGCTTTGTTGGAAAAAATGGCAGAGCTTCTACCTGAAAAACGTTTAACCCATTGTTTGGGTGTAGAGCGTGCAGCCATAGAGCTTGCCAAGCGATTTGGAGTCGATGTTGAGAAAGCTGGTCTAGCAGGCCTTCTTCATGACTATGCTAAAAAGTTGTCAGATCAGGAATTTCTAGACTTGATTGACCGTTATCAGCTAGACCCTGACCTCAAAAACTGGGGCAATAATGTCTGGCATGGTATGGTTGGCATCTACAAGATTCAGGAAGATTTGGATTTGCATAATCCAGAAATCCTGCGGGCTATTGAAATCCATACAGTCGGTGCTGGTCAGATGACCGATCTAGATAAAGTAATCTATGTCGCAGACTATATCGAGCACAACCGAGTCTTTCCAGGAGTGGACCAGGCACGTGAAATTGCGGAGCTATCGCTCAATAAGGCAGTGGCCTACGAAACAGCTCGTACCGTGGAGCATTTAGCTCATCAGGGATTCCCCATCTATCCCCAAACCCTTGAAACCTATAACGCCTTTGTGCACTATTTGAAAGAGGACTAAATGAACGAAAAAGAATTACTAGAACTAGTCGTGAAAGCGGCTGATGAGAAACGTGCGGAGGATATCCTCGCGCTTGATGTACAAGATTTGACCAGTGTGACAGACTACTTTGTTATCACTAGCTCGATGAATAGCCGTCAGTTGGACGCTATCGCTGACAATATCCGTGAAAAAGTAGCTCAAGCAGGCTTTAAAGGCAGCCATGTTGAAGGCGATGCAGCAGGAGGCTGGGTTTTGCTGGACCTCGGCGCTGTCGTTGTGCATATCTTCTCAGAAGAAATGCGCGCCCACTATAACCTTGAAAAACTATGGCATGAGGCAGATTCAGTAGATTTATCTGAAACTTTATAGTCTTTTCCTTTATCTTTTATTACGGCGTTAACTCATTTTGCCTAACTGTAGTTATGCCTGCAATTCGTTGCCTAGTACTAAAAGCAAACGAAAAGACTATAGCGTTACAATTGAACTCAGTTGCAGTCAACTGGGTTTCTTTGCTTATTTTAAAAGGAAAGTGATAGAAAGGATTTGAACCCGTCCTGTAATCGTCGGAAAATAGATAGCTTTGGCTTGGATCAGGATCCTAAGTCCAAGCTCCTAATTTTCATTCCGATTACGGGCGGACTTGGTATCATGACTATGGCAACTTATGAAACCTTTGCGGCTGTTTACGATGCTGTGATGGACGATAGTTTATACGATAAATGGACGGATTTTTCGCTACGTCATTTGCCTAAGACCAAGGATAGAAAAAAACTCTTGGAATTGGCTTGTGGAACAGGTATCCAGTCTGTGCGCTTTTCTCAGGCTGGTTTTGATGTGACAGGACTTGACTTGAGCGCGGATATGCTGAAGACTGCTGAGAAAAGAGCGGCTTCGTCCAAGCAAAAGATTGATTTTATTGAAGGCAACATGTTGAATTTGTCCAAGGCTGGTAAATATGATTTTGTCACGTGTTATTCGGACTCTATCTGCTATATGCAGGATGAGGTGGAGGTAGGAGACGTCTTTAAGGAAGTATATAATGCCCTCAACGAAGACGGCGTTTTTATCTTTGACGTGCATTCGACCTACCAGACAGATGAAGTTTTTCCAGGCTATTCCTACCATGAAAATGCAGAAGACTTCGCCATGCTTTGGGACACCTATGAGGACGAAGCTCCTCACTCCATCGTGCATGAGTTGACCTTCTTTATCAAGGAGGCTGACGGTTCCTTTAGTCGCCACGATGAAGTGCATGAGGAGCGAACTTATGAGGTTTTGACCTACGATATTTTATTGGAACAGGCTGGTTTCAAGTCCTTCAAACTCTATGCGGACTTTGAGGACAAGGAGCCGACAGAGACCAGTAGACGTTGTTTTTTTGTGGCACAGAAGTAGGATGTCTGAATGGTTTGGCGAAATATATTGAGGTAATAATGTTAGAATTCTTTTTTATTTTGGTTGTGGTCATATTAGAGTACATTATGCTTAAGAACTTTCTTTCAATGAATTTGAAAGAGTATCAAGGTTTTAGTACGAGATTTTTTTCTTCTTCTAGCGGGGATAAAATTAGTACGAGTAGCATAATCTTTTGGATATTTATTTCGCCATTTTTTTCTATTCTAGGATATGTTAGTTCTTTATTTTTGAATTCTGTTTTTAAAACTTGTCATGTTTCATATAACTATTTATGGACGATAAGTTTAGTTTTTTGGATAGTTATATATCTGATAATTTTGATTTTAGGTCGTCGAAAATTAGTGAATCATTTATTTATTTTAATAATAGCGATAGCTTCAATTATTTTAAACTGGTATATTGCTCGAATAGCTTTTACAGGAAATGTAAATGATATTTCACCTGATTCAAGTAATACGGCGTTTCAATTCTATTTAGCTATAGGGTTATCTCTGATTTCGATTGTACAAGTGATATATGAAAGAGATAACTACAAATTGAAACGTACGCGTTTTATTAGAGAGAAAATTCAGAAGTATCTACGAAAATACAAAGTAATATATTCTTTGAAAGGAAATATAGAGCTGCTTTATTTGTCACTTGCCATTTTGGTACTAGAGGATTTTGAACGGCCTAAATTTATTAGAATTATTGAAAATATTCTGAGAACAAAAACAAGAAATATTGCTCAAAATGATTCTATCGATGATATTGATAGCGTTACTATTCTTGTGAATCAACTTCAAGATTTGGCTGTTAGATCAGAAGAAGAGTATGAAAGAATAAACTTAGAGTTTATTATTAAAAAGATAAATCAATCTAATCATTATTTTAGCAATGTTATGGAATTGTTTCATACAATTTCTCAATTAGATGAAGATTTTAAAATAGTTGAAGCTAATAAATATAACGAAAAGTAATGTCTAGTAGTAGGAGAACATCATGACCATCACAGGTATTATCGCGGAGTTCAATCCTTTTCATAATGGCCACAAATACCTGCTGGATCAGGCTGAAGGGCTGAAAATTGTTGCCATGTCTGGGAACTTCATGCAAAGAGGAGAGCCTGCTATCGTGGACAAATGGACACGGGCCCAGATGGCGCTTGAAAATGGAGCAGATCTGGTAGTGGAATTGCCCTTTTTAGTCAGTGTTCAGGCAGCAGATTTCTTTGGCCAAGGGGCTGTGGATATCTTGACTCGATTAGGGATTGATAGACTAGCTTTTGGGACAGAGGAAGTTCTGGATTACCAGAAAATTTCTGACTTATACACAAAGCAAGGTGATGAAATGGAGAAATTTGTGGAAAATCTGCCTGATTCTCTCTCCTATCCCCAGAAAACCCAAGCCATGTGGAAGGAATTTGCAGGTCTGGATTTTTCAGGAAATACCCCCAATCATGTTCTTGCTCTGGCCTATGCTAAGGCGGTTGCAGGACGAAACATCAAGCTTGAGCCGATTCAGCGTCAGGGAGCGGGTTACCATTCTGTGGACAAGGAGGTGGACTTCGCCTCGGCGACAGCCCTCCGCCAGCATCAATCAGACCAAGATTTCTTAGAACGCTTTATGCCCTCTGTTGCTCTCTTTGAGCATGCCAGTAAGGTGAGCTGGGATGACTATTTTCCCTTGCTCCGCTATCAAATCTTGTCAAATCCAGACCTAACCACCATTTATCAGGTCAATCAAGAAATGGCAGTGCGCGTCAAGGAAGTTATCAAAACAGCCCAGTCTGTTGACGAATTGGTCGAGGCGGTTGCGACCAAGCGATACACCAAAGCGCGTGTACGTCGCCTCTTGACTTATATTTTGGCACAGGCCAGAAAAAGTGACTTGCCAGAAGGCATCCATGTCCTTGGCTTTACCGAAAAAGGCAGACAACATCTCAAGTCTCTGAAAGGGCAGGTCCATCTAGTCAGTCGAATTGGCAAAGAACCTTGGGATACCATGACCCAAAAGGCAGACCAGATCTACCAACTAGGACAGCCAAGTATCGCAGAGCAGAATTTTGGTCGAGTGCCGATTAGAATGGAAATAAGTGGAAACTGTAGTGAGTGACATATAACGAAGCATAGAGGGAATCGGATTGGTTCTCTCTTTTGTCATGTTTAAAGCTATGAAAATCCTGGTTTTGACATTGTCAAAGTTCTAACAATTAAAGGCATTTCGTTTAATGACTATGATAAGGTTGATAGTGGCTTCCCGTTTTGTATGAGAACAGGGTGTTACAAAGCGTTAATAATCTTGTCCTCATCTGTATCTTTCGAAAACGTCTGAAAAACGATTAAAGTATGGGATTTACAAAAGAAATGATCTCTTCTAATGATGGTTTGGTCATTTTTTATTGGAAGTATTAATGGGCTTGATTTCGAAAATCGTAAGAGAGTTTCAATAGTTTGAACTCTAAAAGCGAATTTTTAACAAAAATTAAGTGTTTTCATTTGTCATTTCGCATATAATTACTTGAAAAGGGCAATCCGTTTTGGTAAAATGATAGGTGGTGTATACTAGATAAGAACGACTGGTATATTCCATATGGAACCTGCTTTTTCTGAGTCAAAGGGATAAAAACTGAGACTGACTGCGGTTTGATTATCTCTGGTTTTGAGAGGGCAGCGCAACTACGCTTTGTTAATGGTCATGAGGTTAACAAAGGGTCGCATTTGGATAAAAGAAAGGAATCAAATGTTTCGAAGTAAAAAATTTAACAAAGATTTCGAGATCGTAGATGAGAAAAAGCGTTATAAGCTTTACAAGTCGGGTAAAAACTGGGTAAAAGCCTCGAACTCTCAATTGGATCTCTTCCGTATCGGTGGGATGGGTGAAGTTGTCTCTAGTACCCTGTCAGACACTGAAGAACTTGATCACGCACACCTTAGTTTTAACACGCTAGCGGGTATAGGGGGAATCCTGGCCGCGGGGGCTGCAGGATTTGTGGTGACTCAAGAGCAAACTGTTTATGCGGATGAAACATCTAACTATACAGAAAAGGATAAAACAGTCATTGCTGCTGAACCGAAAGCAGCTGAAACAACTGAAACAAGTACTAACTCAATCATCGCTCAAGCGCAA